>JAOAHX010000006.1:0-117080 GCA_026415035.1 Thermodesulfobacteriota bacterium
TGTTTATCTTGATGCCTCAGGCCTGCGGTCAGGATCTTCGTCCTCGCCTCTTCGATCTTCTTATTGTGGGTGTAGAGGGCCCCTCGAGGGGTGCCGGTGGTGCCGCTCGTGTAAAAGATAATGAAGGGGTCGTTTTCATCCACATCGGTCTCCGGCTCCGTTTCCGTAAATCGGGCGAGAAGATCGTCGTAAAAGGTCATCTCCGGAACCTTCTCTTCAAGGGAGATGAACTGTCCGATATCGGGAAGGCGCTCTTTCAGGGAATTCACCAAGGGGATGAGTTCCTTTCCTACGAAGAGGATCTTGACCCCAGAATCGGTGATGACCTCAATGAGCTCCCCCGCCTGGAGCCTGGGGCTGAAGGGCACGGCGATGAATCCGCCTTTCATGGCCGCGCCGTTGATTTCCGTGACCTCGAGGCAATTCCAGGAGAGGAGGCCGATGCCATCGCCCTTCTTCAGCCCCATCGCTTGAAGGGCATGGACGAGCCGGTTCACCTTGGCATTGAAGGCCGAAAAGGTGACCCTTTTCGGACCGTAGACGAAGGCCTCTTTGTCCGGGTACAGAAGCGCATTCCGGTAAAGGACGTCGGCATAGGTGCCGATCTTATAACGGCATAATTCTTGGAGGAGCTTTTTGACCATCGGTTTCTCCCTCCTGAACGTTGGGGGGTTCGAATTCCTTGGAGGGACGATCTTCACTTGATCACAGCGGGCAGGAAGAGGGCGATCTGGGGAAAGGCCACCAGAAGGATCACGAAGGCCAGGATCGTCAGGCAGAAGGGAAAGATCCCCTTGAAGATGGTCTCCATGGGAACGTCTTTGGCCACGCCGGCGATGATGTAGACGTTCATCCCGATGGGCGGGGTGATCATGGCCATCTCCACCAGGAGGACGATCAGGATGCCGAACCAGATGGGATCGAAGCCGAGGTTTTTGACCACGGGGAAGAAGATGGGGACCGTCAAAAGGACCATGGCCATCGTATCGATGAAACAGCCGAGGATGATATAGAGGAGGATGATACAGCCCATCACCAGGACGGGATGGATGCCCAGCCCCACGATGTAATTGGCCAGCTCCATGGGGATCGTGCTCACCGCGAAGAAGGGGATGAGGATGAAGGCGCCGAGGGCGCAGAAGAAGATCATTCCTGTCGTTTTCACAGCATCCGTGACGCTATCCTTGAGCCCCTGCCAGTTGATTTTCTTTCTGATGAGAGATAAGACGATTGCACCAAAAGCGGCTATGGCTCCTGCTTCTGTAGGGGTAAACCATCCGATGATCAACCCACCGAGCACCAGCACGATCAGGATTAACATCTCTCCACATTCAGCGGCGGCACTCAATTTTTCTTTGAAGGTGGTCTTCTCTCCACGAGGGGCAATCGAGGGATTGAGCCGTACCCGACCGTAGACCATCGCCATGAACATGAGGCTCAGGATGATCCCGGGGACGATGCCCGCAGTGAAGAGCTTCACGATAGAGGTCTCGGTAAGAATCCCGTAGATGATCATGATGGTGCTGGGCGGGATGAGAAATCCCAGGGTTCCCCCTGCGGCGATGCAGCCCGTGGCCAGGCTCGTATCATATTTGTAACTTCGCATGGCGGGGATGGCCGAGGTCCCGATGGTTGCGGCCGTGGCGATGCTCGAGGCGCTCACTGCCGAGAAGATGCTGCAGGCTCCGAGGGCGGCGATGGCCAGGCCCCCGGGCAATCGGCCGAAGATACTATAGGCCAACCTGAAAAGGCTCTGCCCAAGACCTGCCCGGAACAGGACCGTCCCCATGAGGAGGAAGAGCGGAAGGACCAACCAGTCATAATTGGAGATCAGCCCATAGGAGACCGTTCCCAGGACATTGAAGGCCGCCTTAAGGGTCGTGAGGTAGGCGAACCCGAGAAAGCCCACCAACATCATGGCTGCGCCGATGGGGACTCCCAGCAGCAGGAGAAGGAGGATGACGATTATCCCTAAGATACCGCAGAGGAACGGGCTCATGGCGTTCTAATCAACCTCCTTCCTCAGTAAGGTCTTGAAGGTCTCCACCAGATGAAGGGCAAAATAGCCCAAGAGAAGGAGACATCCCAAAACCAAGATCACCCTGAAAGGCGCAGCTGGAAGGTGAAGAATAGGGGTTTTCGAACCCCGCTTGATGACAGCGTCGTAGGTATAAAGCAGCGCCCCCCATCCCAGAAGCATGACGGCCGCAGAGCTGATCAGGAGGGAGAAGATCATGAAGACCGACCGGGCTCGTTTGGGAAGCCTGTGGATCAGGATCTCGATAATGATGTGGGAACGCTCCGCCTGGGTGTAGCTTAACGCAAAGGAGATGAGAAAGATTCCCGCGAGGCTAATGATCTCCACGCCCCCATACAAAGGAGAGGCGAAGAAGAGTCGGCCGATGACGTGGACCACCGTGACCAACATCATCACGACAAGGGAGACGGAGGAGACGAAGAGGGGAATCTTTTTAAACGTAAACTTTGAGGGAGAAGCCATCGGTTAATCCTCGCCCAGATCAGGTAAGGGTTCGCCCCCTCCCCGGAATGGGGTCGGAGGCGAACCCGTCAGGAGGGGATTGCTCCTACTTCCTGATGCTGTTGATAAACTCCAGCACCTTGGTCGCCGGGTACCCCTTGGCATCCAGGGCTGCCGCATGTCTCCGGTTGCTTGCATCCACCTTGGCGAACCAGGCCGCTTCTTCCGCAGGAGCCAGCTTGATAAACTCCACCCCCTGGCCTTTCGCATAATTCACGGCAGAGGCATCGGCCGCATCGAAGGCCTTGATCGATTCGCTTCTTCCCCATTCGAGGCTGGCATCGATGATCTTCTGTAGGTCCGGCGGAATCTTCTTCCAGCTGTCCCAGTTCATCACCATGAACCAGTTGCTTGAACAGTACATCCCGAATTCCGTGACATACTTGATGGGGATCTTAAAAGATTCGATGGCTTCTTTAAAGACCAGACCGCCGTGGACCGTCCCCTTCTGGATGCCGATGACCATGTCCGCACTGGTCATGCTGACCGGGGTACCCCCCAATTCTTTCAACGCATCGGAGGCTTCGGGAACAGGGGATCTCAAGGAGAGCCCTTTGAGGTCGGCCATGACCCGGACCGGTTTGGTGGTGGCCACCACCGCTGGCCCGGAGGCATGGGTCCATAAGACCTTGACGCTCTCCCATTCCTTTCGGAATTCGGGAAACTTTTTCCAGACCTCCAAGGTGATCCGGGAGGCTGTGGTGGCATCCGGCAGGCCGGCCAAGAACATGGAGATCATTCCGGTCAGCTCGGCCCCTGCCCTGGCATACCGGTAGCTGGCGCCGATATCTGCCACACCCTTTTCGATCCCGTCATAGGTCACAAAGGGACCAATCAGGGTGCCTCCGGGAAAGATCCGGAAGGTCAAACGGCCCTTGCTCTCCTCCTCGATCTTCTTGGCCCAGGCCGTGATCTGCTTGTCGTACATCGAGCCTGCAGGGGCCATATGGCTGATTCGGAGCTCCAGGGCGTCTGCCGTTTTCAGATAACCGCCAGAGAGGAGGGCGACTAAAAGTAGAGCAGCGAAGATTCCTAAGGTGCTTTTATTCATCCTTTCCACCTCCTTTGTGGTCTTTGGTGCCGATCGTTGGGTGTAAATCCTCTTTGGAAGAACATCGTGGCCAATCCTTGGGTTTTCGAACCATTCCGTTATTTCGTTGTCGAGGGTGCATCACCTCCTTAAAAGATCGTTTGCTTCGAGCTATGATACCCCTTGGGAGGAGATCGAGGTCTCAAGCCCGGAGTAGAGATGAATCCTCATCTCTTTTCGAGAAATTGCCTCTTCAACTCCCTTTTCAGAATCTTTCCCGCCGGGCTTTTCGGCATCTCTTGAACCAGGATGTATTCCTTCGGGACTTTAAAAGGAGAGAGGCGAGATTTCAAGAAGAGTTTGAGCTCATCGGGTGAAACGGTCTGCCCAGGTTTGGGGACGATAAAGGCGGTCACCCGCTCGCCCCATTCTTTATCCGGCAAGCCCACCACAGCGCACTCCTGAATCTCAGGGCGAGTGTAGAGCACCTCTTCAACCTCTCGCGGATAGACGTTCTCCCCTCCCGTGATGATCATATCCTTGAGACGATCGACAATATACAAATAGCCATTTTCATCGAAGAGGCCGATATCGCCCGATCGGAGCCATCCCCCCTCCCAAAAGGCGGCGAGGTTCCCCTCCGGATTGTTCAGGTAGCCTTTCATCACAATGGGCCCACGGAAACAGATCTCGCCCTCGCGTCCTCGCTCCACCAAATGACCTTCGGTGTCGCGGATCTGGACTTCAACCCCATGGATCGGCTGTCCCACCGAACCCACGACATGCCAGTCGGGGTAATAATGATTGTAGGTCACGGGCATCCCTTCGGTCATGCCATAAGATTCGCAGATTTTGATTCCCGTCCGTTCTTTCCACTGTTTGACGATCTCCCTGGGGAGAGAAGCGGCGGCAGAGAAGCAGTATCGAAGTCTGCCCAATTTTTCGCTCAGGTCGCTCACGCCGAGGAGGCGGACATAGACGGTGGGCACGGCAAAGAATTTGGTGACCCGACCGGCGGCCATCAGCTCAAGGGTCCTTCCAAGATCGAAGGAGGGAAGGATTTCCAAACACCCCCCGGAAAGGATGGTGGCGTTCATAATATGGATTTGACCGAAGACGTGGTTGAAGGGCATGAAACATAGGGCCCGGTCGTTTTCGGTATTGCGCTCGAAGTGGGCGATGCTGAAACTGGAGAAGCCGATCCCTTCATGGGTGAGCATGGCCCCTTTCGGGGTGCCCGTTGTCCCTCCCGTATAGAGGATGGCGGCCGTATCCGTCCGGTCTCGGTCGATGGCTTTGAAGTCCGAAGAACCCGATTCCGTCAACCGGGACAAAGAGAGGTCTCCATTGGGTGAAACGATCTTTTCCAACCCGATGGTCTCTCTTAATCTATAAAGTTCATCCAGTTTCTCGTCGTAGGTGAATAGGATTTTTGGTCTCGAATGGCCTACCAAAAGGGAGAGTTCGTTTCCTCTTAGAAGGCTCGAATAGGTGATGGCGACCGCGCCAGCCTTTAATACCCCGAAATAGACCGCGATCCAATCGGTCGAATTGGGGAAGAGAAGGCCAACGAAATCCCCAGGTTTAACCCCCATTTTCAAAAGGGCTGTTGCGATTCTATTGGCCCTCTCATTGAGCTGTTTATAGGTGATGGTTTGATCATTTTCACATACGGCGGGCCTTTCCGGAAAGAAGAAGGCAGATCTTTCGAGGTTGGAGGCAAGGTTCATTTAACTCCTCTCATGGCTAAACCTCATAGTATTTTAACCCATTGAATTTATAAAATATTTTTTTAATTTCGAGGCGCCCTCCGAAAGAATGGTCTAATATTTATATCATTTTTAAATATTTGTCAATATTATTTTGCAAAAAGTTCCCATTTGTAGTATGATTGCTACCAATGACAGCCAAATTTAACCCTGTTAAACAGTCAAGGGTTTCAGAAGGGGTGATCAACCAGATCAAAAATTCCATCCTTCTCGGCCAGTTCAAGGCGGGCGAACGGTTGCCCTCGGAAAGGGAGCTTGCCGAGGAGTTCAGGGTGAGCCGGATGGCGATCCGGGAGGCCCTCCGAGCCCTGGAGTTATCGGGTTTCATCGAGACCCGACAGGGAATCAATGGCGGAGCCTTTGTAACGGATCTCACCTTTGAACACCTGGGCAATGCCTTTCTCGACCTCTTCTTGGCCGACAAGATCTCCATCCCCGAGATGTTACAGGTTCGCCTCCTCATCGAACCGGAGGTCGCCCGGCTTGCCACCCAGAACATCAATCCGACCTCAATTCAGAGATTGAGAGAGGCCCTTGAGCTGGAAGAACTCCCTCCCACCTCCTTACTTCACGATGTCGAGATCAAACAGAACTTCCATTTCATCCTGGCCGAGATGGCGGGCAACCGGTTCTTCGAGGCCATCGTAAGGTCCCTCTTGAAGTTGACCAAAAATTTGGTCTTGGGAGTGGATGTGGGGCCCCGTTTCATTCACCCTGCAGGGATGCATCGAAAGGTGGCAGAGGCCGTTTTTTCAGGAAATCCTGAAGAGGCTTATGAGGCGATGAGGCGACACACCCTCGAATTCGGTGAAAAACTGATCGAATTGGAGAAGACCTATCGACAGAGGAAGGCCCTTCTCTCCTACGAAGGCCCGTTCTCCGATCGATAAATCTCCTTCCCCTTTCTTTTTAGATAATAAAAGAGCCCCTTCGAAATTCCGTAACCCAGCAAGACTCCGGCCAGGATATCGGTAGGGTAATGGAGCCCCAGATAGAGGCGGCTCCATGCGATGAATCCCGCCAAGATATAAAAAACGATCGCGTATCGAGGATACCTCTGGGAAAAGAAGGCCGCCATCATAAAGCCTAAAGCGGAATGGGCACTGGGAAAACTGGGGTCGAGGATCTCTCCTGGACCGAAGGATAGTTTCGAACCGATCTCTGGCAGGAAATGAAGGGGCCTCTGGCGCTGGACGAGAAACTTCAGACCATAGATCACGACCAACTGGATCCCATAAAGGGAGAGGAGATGGGGAAAGGCCTTTCTCTGTCTGGGGAGGACCAGGCTGAGCCCCAGAAGGGCGATGACGGCAAGATGGCTCCCGAGATGGGTGAGCCAAGGAAGGAGATGATCGAGTAGCGGGCTGCTCCACCACCCGTTGGCCCAACGCATGAATTGCAATTCCCAATCCATCTCGACGTGTCTGGGTCAATCCTCCGTGAAGGTTTGGGTTAAACGGGAAGTTTGGGAATCACATCGGCCAGGTTCTCGCTCCGAACGGAGACGCTGGCGATCTTTTCAAGGTCGGGACAGGAAGGGTTAAAGGCCACCGAAAAGCCAACCCTCTGAAACATCTCCAGGTCGCCGTGGCTGTCACCGATGGCAAGGGCCTCTTCGGGAGGGAGATTGAACCGGGTGAGGATCCTCCCCACCCACTCCGCCTTCTGGTCATAGTGGACCCGGATGTTCACCTTTCCGTTTAAGACCCCATCTTCCAAAAGGAGCTCGTTGGCAACGGAAAAGTCAAAACCGAATCGTTGATGGACCCAGTCGGAGAGAAGGGATAGGCCGGAGGAGATGATGGAAAGTTTCAACCCTTTTGTCTTCAGATAGGAGATCAATTCTTCAGCCCCAGGGTAGAAAGGAACGGTTTGGATGATCCGCCTCAACTCATCCACCCTCATCCCTCTCCAGACCTCGGCATCGCGTTCGCAAAATTCCTGGTAGGAGATCTTTCCCGCCAAAAACTGCCTCTGATACTCCTCGGCCTGGCCATGCCACTTCCCCAGGCGGACATGGATATATTCCCAGATGGATCGTTCCTTCGTAAGCGTCCCATCCAGATCGAAGATGGCTAACCTGTAGGTGCCACTTTTTCCCATGGCAAAAGGGTCATTCAGGGGTTGCCTTCCCAAGGCCGGGGCCCTTGGGGAGAAGAAAAAAGGCCCCCTTTTTGGAGGGTAAGGAATCGGCGGTCTTCCTACCCTTTTTTCCACTCGTCCCAGGGATAGTCGATCAGCTCCAGGAGCACGCCGTTCACCGTTTTGGGATGGATGAACGTATATTTGCAGTTCCGAAAGGTCCTCATCCCTCCGACAAATTGGTAGCCTTTTGCCTTCAACTCCTCGGTCGCCTCTTCGGTGTTGTCGACATTGAGGCTGAGGACCATCATCCCCTCGCCCTTTTTTTCGATGTACTTCGTCACCTCGCCATCCGGTGTGGTCGATTCCATCAGTTCGAAACCGACCTCCCCGATCCAGTATCGGGCCACCCTGATCTTTTCCGTCTCGTCAATATAGGAGTCGTCGGGCCCGGACTTTCCGAGGATAGGCTCCCAGATCTTTCGGGCCGCCTCAAGGTCTTTGACGGCAATGCAGATGTGATCTATCTTGTTGACTTTCATCGGAGGCCTCGTCCTTTCCCCTCGAAGGTTGTTTTCCCTGTGATTTCCGACCGATCAAAAGCTGACTTTAAATTTTTGGCTCAGATAAGCGAGGGACTCGTCAATCGCATCGGCCACGAAGTCGAGGTCCTGATCGGTATGACGGTAACAGATGTATCCGTGATGATGGGGGGCGAAGAAGATTCCCCTCCGGATGAGCTGGGTGTAGAAGGTCTCCCTTCTGGCCCGATGGGTCTCGGCCTTGTCCCGCTTGAAGGTGATGAAGAACATCGGCGCCACCCCGCTCAATTCGGCTCCGACCTCATACTTGTCGACGATGGTCTGGAGCTTTTTTAAAAAACGTCCTCCCCTCTCCCAGATCTTATCAAGGACCTTGTCCCGCTCGAGGATCTCGATCGTCTTGAGGGCGGCGATGAACCCGTCGCTGTTCGGGAAGAAGGTGGAGGAGATGAAGAGCTTCTGGGCCGCCGCCATCATGACCTCGGCCTTTCCGGTCACGACGCTGATCGCATATCCGTTGGCCATCCCCTTTCCGAGGACGGCCAGATCTGGGGTCACGCCGTAAAGCTGCTGGGCCCCTCCGAGACGAAGCCTGAAGCCCGTCCGGATCTCGTCGAAGATCAGGACCGCGCCATATTTCGTGGCCAGCGCCCTCACCCCTTCGAGGAAGCCGGGCTTGGGTTCCTCCATCTTCTGGTGGAGGGGATGGCCGAAAGGGGTCAGGATGATGGCCGCGGTCTGATCGCCGTGCTGTTTCATCAGGTCCTCGAGCTGATCGAGATCGTTATATCGGAACTCATAGACGTCCTCGTATAACTTCGGGGGGATCCCGCCTTTCATCTCGACACACCAGTCGTGCCAACCGTGATAACCACACCGGATCACCTTGATCCGGTTGGTGTGGGCCCGGGCGATCCGGATGCTGGCCGTGGTGGCATCGGAGCCGGTCTTCAAAAAGATGGACATCTCGGAGCAGGGGACGATCTGGCTCAGCTTCTTCGCCAGTTCGTTCTGGTATCTCTGGGTGAGGGTGAAGCAGAACCCCTTCTCCCGGATCTGTCGGATCACCGCTTCGTCCACCTCTTCCTCCCGGTAGCCCAGGATGATCGGCCCGTAGCCGCAGAGAAAGTCGATGTACTCGTTGCCGTCCACATCGATCAGACGGCAGCCCTTGCCGTATTCGAGGAAGATGGGATATTCGCCCTCGATGAAGTCGCTCGGTTTGCGGGCGCCGAGGACCCCGCCCGGCACCAATGTTTTGGCCTCCTCAAAGAGTTCCAGACTTCGACGGATATTCAACCTTTCCACGTTCTTCATCGGTGTCGTCTCCTTGCAAGCTCATGATTGGGTTAAAGGGAGAGGATCGACCGGATCGTCTCGGTCAGGTGGATTTTTGCCCCTCTCTGAATCATCGCCGATAGAAACTTCTTTGGATCGATACAGCCTTCCGGGGCGACGACCCCTTTTACGGTCACATCGCCTGCGGCCATCATCAGGGCGGCAATCGAGGCGGGAAGTCCGGTTCCCGGCGCCATTCGGCCCGCCATATCAGCGGTATAGGTCACCCCTTTCCCCTGCCGCTCGCCCTTGACGATCACCTTCAGGCCCGAGGATTGGGGCCCCCGATCTCGGTTCTGGGGGATGGTGCCCCAGAGCTGAAGGGTGAGGTCGTAGGGGGCGACCTTGGCGCCCTTGACCTCGATCGGTTCCTTGCTCAGAAAGCCCGTATCCCTCTGCTCCTTGATCAGGTCGTCGACCCAGGCTGGGATGAGGGCGCCTTTGATCACCACGTTCTTGACCCCTGGGAGGTAGCGAGGGATGGTGAGGGGCTGGGGATGGCCCACATACCGGACCTTGCAGACCCCGAGGGGCTCGAGGAACTCGGCCATCTCCTCTCCCGTTCCCCCTTCCACGTAAACGAGTTTCCCATCGAGATACTGGGGGATCTGTCCGAGGGTCATGTGGAGGCTGTGATCCCAGGCCGCTCCCGAGAGCTCCGCAATGCTGACGACCCAGAAGAGGGCGATGTCCTCCACCCGGTCGAGTTGTTCGGCGAAGTATTTGACGAGGACGTTGTTCGTTCCGGGGTCGGAGCCCATCCCCGTGAGAACGGTGATCCCCGCGGCCCTGGCCGCTTGGTCGATCTCGGAGGAGAAGAGGATCTCCGTGGCCTCGTAATCATCGCAGATATCGATGTAGTTGACCTTGGCTTCGACCGCCGCGCGGGCCACGGCGACCGCCGTCTTATAGAAAGGGCCGGCACAGTTGATGACCACGTCGGCCTCTCGGATGGCCTCCACCATGCCCCGAGGGTCATTCACATCGATCCTTTTGAGCTGGACCTTATCGCTGGTGCGGAGTTTCTCCTGCACCCGGCCGGGATCGACATTGATGTCCCCCAAAATCACTTGTTTCACCTTGTCCTGCTTGACGAGGTCACGGGCCACTCCCTGACCCATGCCTCCTGTGCCACCGACCACCAATGCCTTCATGCTGAGGTCCTCCGTCTGGGGTTTTGTTCTATGGGTTGAGCGGGATCCTTCCTCGCAGGGCTTCTCCTACTCCATTCCCCTCATTTGTCTCCGACCCCCTTCTTTTTCTCCTCGATCGCTTTCAAGATCTTGTCGGGCGTGATGGGAAATTCGTGGAAGTAATAACCGACCGCATTGGAGATGGCGCCGCAGTAGGCCTGGGCCGCGCTCATCGCCACCGACATCCCGGCCTCCTTGGCGCCGTAGGGGCCATTGGGATCGATCGTCTCGACGATGATATTGTTGATCTTCGGCATGTCGATCGCGAGGGGCAGAAGATAGCCGAGCTGGGTCGGGTTCAAGACCCTTCCTTCATGCCACTGGAGGAACTCCGTGAGCATGCCGCCCTGTCCTCCCATGGCCACACCGCCCTCGAACTGTCCCTCGATCAGCTTCGGATTGAGGGCATAGCCGACATCCTGAGAGGCCGTCACCTCCAGGACCTCCACCTGGCCCGTTTCGGGGTCGACCTTGACCTCGCAGATGACCGTGCCGAAGGAGAAGGTCTCCGAGAGCTGACCGTAGGGATTTTTGACCCACTCCCGCTTCCAGTCCACCTTGGGCCAGTAGGACCCAGATCCGCTCACCGACTCGTTTCGGGAAAGGGCCATCCGCACCGCCTTGTCGATGCCGATGGATTGTTCGGGATTTCGGGTGACGAAGATCTTTCGGTCCTTCGCGCTCAGCTCCTCCTCGGCCACCCCGAGCTCTTCGGCGACGATTTTGAAGAGTTTCTTCTTCACGTCCTGGGCGGCCAGGCGCACGGCATTTCCTCCGATGAAGGTCTCGCACATCGAGTACGACCCGGGATCGCTGGGCGTGACCTCGGTATCGGCATTGATGAGCTGGATGTCGTCCGGGGTGAGGCCCAGCTCTTCGGCGACGATCTGGACCACCATGTGGTCGTTGCCCTGACCGTTGTCCACGATCCCGGTGATCACGGTGGCGCCGCCGTCCTCGTTCAGCTTGATGAAGGCCTGGGAGCCTCCCCGGATGCCCATCGGAAATCCGGTCTGGACGGAGTTGCAGCCGATGCCGATGCCGTGATAAGGGGGCAGTTTCCCGAACTTCTCGGACCAGCGGGCCTTCTCGGCAGATCGCAGGATCGTCTCCGTGAGGCCGCAGCTCGATACATAGGAGCGGGTCGGCGTCATGTCGCCCGCCTGCCGGGCGTTTCGGAGTCTCATCGTCACCGGATCGATCCCCAGCTGCTCGCCGAGCATATCGAGCTGGAGATCGACGCCGCAGGCAAAGGCCCTCCCATGGGTTCGGAACATGCCCCGGATCGGTTTGTTCGTCAGGATCCGGTAGCCATTGTACCGGACGTTCTCCATGCGGTAGGCCTGCTCCATGCAGAGGAAGGGGACCGAGGTGGCGATCGGACCCGTAGAGCTATAGGCCCCTCCATCCATGTAGCAGGTGATGTCGCGGGCGATCACCCTCCCTTCCCGGTCCACGCCGGTTTTGATCCGGGTGATCATGGAGTGGGCCTGTCTCGTGCAGACCGTGTTCTCCTCCCGGGAATAGACGATCTTGACAGGCCTCTGGGATTTCTTCGCCAGCAGGGCGCAGATCACGTCGGCCGGGGAGATCTCGGAGCGGCCTCCGAAGGCGCCGCCGATCGTGATCTTGCGGACCCTCACCTTGTTGAGGGGCATTTTGAGGACGTTGGAGAGGGGTTTGGCCTTCAGATGGGGACCTGCATTGGGCATCCAGATCTCGAGGTTGCCCGCATGGTCGAACTGGGCCACCACCGCATAGGGTTCCCCTTGGAAGTAGGAATCCTCCGGTGCGGTGAAGGTGTCTTCCCTGACGAGATAGGAACGGGCAAAGCCTTTCTCCACATCGCCCACATTGATGTGGACGTGGATGTTGATGTTGTTGGGATAGAGATCGTGGAGCTGGGGCGCGCCAGGGGCCATGGCCTCCTCGATGGTGAAGACCGCGGGGAGCACCTCATAGGTGACCTCGATGAGCGAGAGCGCCTCAAGGGCGGTATCCTCGTCGATCGCAGCCACGGCCGCCACCTCTTCACCCACATACCGGACCTTGTCCGTCGGGAGGAACTGTTGATCCTGGGTATATTTGAAGACCCCCCACTTCTCGCCGGTCGTGTCCTTTGCGGTGACGACCGCTTTGACCCCGGGCAGCCTTTCGGCCTTCGAGGTGTCGATCGATACGATCCTGGCATGGGCATGGGGAGATCGGAGGATCTTGCCCACCAACATCCTCGGGAGGGAGAGGTCCGCTGTAAAATGGGCCTCGCCCGTCGCCTTGGAGGTGGCGTCGATCCGCTTCATATCCTTGCCGATGTAAGAGAATCGCTCCATAACCTACCTCCCTGAACCGGCCAGAGACCGGATGGCCTCCACGATCTTCGCATAACCGGTGCATCGGCAGATGTTTCCGGAGATGGCCCGCCGGATCTCGGGTTCGCTCGGGTTTGGGTTCTCCATCAAGAGGGCATAGGCCGTGAGGATCATCCCCGGGGTGCAGAAGCCGCACTGGATCGCATGATGACGGACGAAGGCCTCCTGGACGGGGTGGAGTTGCTCGCCCTCGCGCAGCCCCTCGATCGTGGTGATCTCCCTCCCTTGGACGGTGGCTGCAAGGGTGAGGCAGGACCGCACGGGGATGCCATCGAGAAGGACGGTGCAGGAGCCGCATACCCCTTCTCCGCAGCCCTCCTTGGTTCCAGTGAGGTGGAGGTCGTTTCGAAGGACGTCGAGGAGGGTCCGGTGGGAAGCAATGAGGAGATCGTAGACCTCGTGATTGACCGTGAGGCGAATGGGCACCTTTTTCATCTCAACCATGTCACGCCACCCCTTTCATTCTGGCAAGGGCCTCTTTCATGGCCCGTTTCGCCAGCACCCCGGCCATCTTTTTTCGGTAGGAACCGGGCATCTGGAGATTGTCGATGGCCTCGGCAAGGTCCGAGGCCCTCTGGGCCAGAGCTTCGAAATCGACCTCCCCGGAGAGGTCGTCCATCCGTTTCGGAGCGGCTCCCACGGCTCCGAGGACGAGGCAACAACGGTTCCTCTCCCCCTCAGGCGTGGCCGAGACAAAGGCTGCAACGGAAACCAAGGGGTAATCGATGCTTCCTCGGAGGCGAAGCTTCTGGTAGGCGGAGCCGAAGGGGCCTTCGGGCAGGGGGAGGATGATCTTCGTCAGCACTTCGTCCGGTTGGAGACGAAAAGGGGTTAGGCCATTGCCGGTGAAGAGGTCGGCCACGGGGATCGTGCGGCTCGAACCCCTCTTTTCGAGAACGCATCGGGCCTCAAAGGCGATAAGGGCCGGGGCCAAATCGCCCTGATAGACACTGAAGCAGCGTTTGCTCCCTTTGACCGCGAGGCAGGCGCTCCCCCCCCTTTTGTGGCAAGATTCGAGGCCGTTGAGGACCAAGGGCGACTGATTGTAGTAGAGACAACGGGTGTTCTGAAGGAGGTTTCCTCCGGTCGTCCCCATGTTTTGGAGCGTCGGGGAGGCCACCTGGTAAGCGGCCTCCGCAAGGGCTCGAAAACCCCCCTCCAAGACGGAGGATTTAACGATCTCCCTCAATTTGGTGGCCGCGCCAACGATGATCTCGCGCCCCCTCACCTCGATCCCCTCGAGTTCCCGGATTTTTCCGAGGCTGATGACGGTCTCAGGGTTGGCCAGCCCCAATCTCACCCGGTTCAAGAGATCGGTCCCTCCTGCCAGGAGCTGGGCCTTCTCCTTTCGGGCTTCGAGTAGGGTGAGGACTTCTTGGAGGCTTTCGGGCTCCAGGAGTTGAAAGGGCGGAAGTCTCATGGGATCCTCCCGGTAAGGGTTGGTATCGTCCCCCCCCTTTATAGGAGAGGGGTTGGGCTTTGTCAAGGAAAGGCCCTTGGCGTCTTCGGCCACCACTGCTGACCGGTGGCCCTCCTTCGGATTCGAAGAGGGACCTCTTCATCAAGAAGGGGAATGGCGCTCGCCCTCCGCGTTAATGTGTATACTGTATACAGAAGAGGCGGCCTTTGTCAAGGCGAAGATCGATCCCTCCAGGGGATGAACAAAGGTGGGGGTTGGAGGAAACCCTCGGGGCCGGAGCGGGTCGGAGTTCCTCAGACCTCGATGATGTTGAATTGCTCCTGGTGGAAACCGGGTTTGGCCTTGATGACGATCTTTTTCTTCAGCTTCTTCTCAAGCTCCTCGACCCTCGCCCGCTCTTCCTCGTAGAGGAGATCGGCCACGTCCGGGTTCGCCTCGACCACGATGCTATGGCCACCCCAGGCCGAGGCCGTCCTCTCGATTTCTCGGAAGATATCGTAACAGACCGTCACCTTCGACTTGACGTACCCCGATCCTTCACAGTAAGGGCAGGGCTCTCCGAGCACCCTCAGGAGGCTCTCCCGAGTCCGTTTCCGGGTCATCTCCACCAGTCCCAGTTCCGAGATCTTGAAGATGGTGGTCTTCTGACGGTCCTTCTTGATGGCCTCCTCCAGGGCCTGATAGACCCTCTCCTTGTCGCCTTCCCGTTCCATATCGATGAAGTCGATGATGATGATCCCTCCGATGTTGCGGACCCTCAGCTGATAGGCGATCTCCTTGGCGGCCTCGAGGTTCGTCTTCAGGATGGTGTCGGCGAGATTCCTCTTCCCCACATACCGGCCCGTGTTGACGTCGATGGAGACCATGGCCTCGGTTTGGTCGATGACGATGTAGCCGCCGGATTTGAGCCAGACCTTTCGCCCGAGGAGCTTGTCGATCTCCATCTCGATACCGTAGGCATCGAAGATGGGTTCCTTCTCATTGTAGAGAAGGATTTCATACCGCTGTTTGGGCATATAGGTTTGGATGAAGGAGAGGATGTTTTCGTACTCCTCTTTGGAGTCGATGACGATCCGGCTGATCTGGGGAGAGAGGAGATCCCGGATCATCCTCAGGATCAGGGTCAGGTCGCTGTGAAGGAGGGCCGGAGCCGAGGTCATCTCCTTCTTTCTCTGGATGTTGCCCCAGAGTTGGAGGAGGAACTCCATGTCGTTTCGGATCTCCTCGGGCTCGGCTCCCTCGCTGGCGGTGCGAACGATGATCCCGCCGGAAGGGGGTTTGATCGATTGGGCGATCTCCCGCAATCGCCTCCGTTCCTTTTCATCCCGAATCCTTCTCGAGACCCCGATATGGTCCACCGTGGGCATATAGACGAGATACCGTCCCGGAAGGGTGATGTAGGAGGTGATCCGGGTCCCTTTGGTGCCGATGGGTTCTTTGGAGACCTGGACTAAAATCTCCTGGCCCTCGAAGAGCAGGTCCTGGATCTGCGTGGAAGGGTTGATGGAGTTGGCCATCTCAAGTCCCAAAAAGGCCATCTCATCAAACTCATCCACTCCGGCATAGACGTCAGCGACGTAGAGGAAGGCTGCCCTTTCGAGTCCGATGTCGACAAAGGCGGCCTGCATCCCGGGTAGGACTTTGACGACCTTCCCTTTATAGATATTTCCGATGATGCCCCGATCCCGGGTCCGTTCGATATGGAGTTCTGCAAGGACACGATCTTCGAGGAGGGCCACCCTCGTCTCCTGCGGGGTCACATTGATGATGAGTTCGTTGGCCATTGGGGACTCCTGGGTCGGCCTTAAGGCCCTGGGGTTCGAATCCCAAGGGGACCCGCCCGGTCATTCGATCTTCACGATCCGGGATCGGGCAAGGGCCTCCCCTTTTACATCCAAGAGGGCTTCGAGGGCTTCCGCGGGCTTGGCCATTCTCCCCCCATGGCTCCGGAGGACCAGCTCGATGACGATGCCCTCCTCCCGTTTCTCCGTTCCGGGGTTCTCCTTCACCTCTACCCGTTCGATCATGGGCAAAAGATCGATCCTCCGCTCCCTTTCCTTTCTCTCCTGAAGGATGAGGAGTTCCTGTTTCTGCAAGGCCCTGCTCAGCCTCGATCGGGCCTCTTCGGCCGTCAGGAGAGAATTCAGGGTGATTTCGTAGACGGTTCGTTGGGGCCCGAGGGAAGCAGGAGGGGTCGGGAAGAGGACCTCCCTGGCCTCAAGGATTTCGATGCCCTCGGGAAGGTGGGGGTTGAGCCTTTCCATCAACTCCTTGGCCGCGATCCTTCCCTCCAGCTCGATCTCCACCCATTCTCTCAGGCTCTCGACGCCTACTGGAAGGGCTTTTTCGAAGACGATCCTGGGCATCGGATGGTATCCCTCGGAAAAGCAGAGGGCGAGGCCGGCCCGTCTGGCAGACCGGTAAAAGAGGGTGGCCAGTTCCAGATGGCTGATGAAACGGCTCTCCCCCTTTTTCGTAAAGGCCAAGCGGAATTTCGTCCGAAGCCCCTTCCTTCGGATCTCCCTCCGTCCCTCCCTTTTCAAAGGTTCGATGGGAAGGGAGGGTGCCTCCCGGAGGAGGATCTCCTTTCCGTCACAGAGGCCACAGCGGTGGCAGGGCTTCCCCTGGCAGGGAGGGCTTACCTCTTCCCGCAACGCCCTCTGATACTCCGTCCAGAGGAATTCCATCGGGATCCCCGTATCGATGAAGGACCATGGTAGCGTTTCTTCCCTTTCTTTTTTTCGGGTGTAGGCGGTCATCTCGATCCCGGCCTTCTCAAAGGCCTTCTCCCAGAGGTCGAACCTGAACTGATCGCTCCAGCCATCGAAACGGCATCCCAACCGGTGGGCCTCGACCAGAACCTTGGAGAGTTTCCGGTCTCCCCTGGAGAAGACCCCTTCGAGGTGACTGAGCCTTGGGTCTTGCCATTTGAGACGGAGGTGTTTCTTCTTGAGGCTCTCCTTTAAATAACGGAGCTTCGCATGAATCTCTGGGAGGGGAAGGAGCGACTCCCACTGGAAGGGGGTATGGGGCTTGGGGACGAAGGTGGAGACGCTGACGCTGATCTGGGGAGAGACCTTCCTCCCTTCCCCCCGGCTGTAAATCCTTTGAGAAAGATCGAGGATGGCTCGAAGGTCTTCCTCCCTCTCTGTGGGGAGGCCGATCATGAAGTAGAGTTTGAGGTTCTTCCATCCCAGGCCAAAGAGCTCTTCGATCCCGCGGAAAAGGACGGTTTCATCCAGCTCTTTATTGATCACCCTCCGGAGCCGTTCGGTGGCCGCCTCGGGGGCGATGGTGAAACCGGTCTTTCGAACCCGTTTGACTTCCTCTGCGAGGCGGCCGACGATGCTCTCGATTCTCAAGGATGGAAAGGAGAGGGCCACCCGCTCGGCCTCGAGCCGGTCCATCAGATTCGATAGGAGAGAGGGCATCAAGGAGTAGTCTCCTGCGCTGAGGGAAAGGAGGGAGACCTCTTCATAACCCGTCCCTTTCAAGCCAGCCCGAAGGAGCTTCAGAATCTCCTGCGGGTCCCTCTCCCGATAAGGGCGATAGATGAAGCCCGCCTCACAGAATCGACATCCCCGTTTGCACCCCCGGGCGATCTCCACGCAGAGCCTGTCATGAACCACCCGCATATAGGGGACGATGGGAGAGGTGGGAAAGGGAGCGAGGTTGAGGTCGGGGACGATCCGTTTTTGGACCTTTTCCTCTCCGGAGAGGCTCGGCACATAAACCCCTTTGACCTTCGAGAGGGCCTTCAGAAGGTCCTCCTTTTTCCCCCCCGCCTCTTTCCATGTCAGAACGAGATCGCAGATCTCGAGGCTCACCTCTTCGCCGTCACCGATGACGACGGCATCGAGAAAGTCGGCCACGGGCTCGGGATTGAAGACCGTCGGTCCTCCGGCGATGACGAGGGGGAAACGCTCATCCCGATCCTTTGAATAGAAGGGGATGCCCGAGAGGTCGAGGATGTTGAGGAGGTTGGTGAAGCAGAGCTCATATTGGAGGGAGAACCCCAGGATGTCGAATTGGCGGAGAGGGAGGGAAGACTCCAAGGAGGTCAAGGGCGCCTCCTTCTGCCTCAGGATTCGTTCCATGTCGGTCCAGGGGGCGAAGACCCTTTCGCAGGCGATCTCTTTTCTCGTGTTGAGGACGTGATAGAGAATCTGGAGGCCGAGGTGGGACATGCCCACTTCATAGACATCGGGGAAGGCGAGGCAGAACCTCAATTTCACTTCGGAGGGGTCTTTTTGGATGGCGTTGATCTCCCGGCCGAGATATCGGACCGGCTTCGAGACGAGAGGCAGAAACGTTTTCACCGGTATCCATCCCAAATGCAACCTTGAGGCGGAAGAAGGCTTCCCCTTTGAATTTTGGGATCGTTTTTAAGATACGATATCTTGCCCCCCCTGTCAATTTGGAGGAGGCCCCGTTGCCTCTTGGCGTTTGGGGGAGAGGGTTCTTCTTCTCAACCTCGGCTCTGCATAGAAGGCCGTGACCATTTCGTTGCTCTGGTCGGTATCGGTCTGAAGCCCGATCGCGAGGAGCGGGGGAGGTTCGGATCCAAAGGCGGTCTTAAAATCTTTTTGGATGTCTCGCTGATGATAAACCCATTGCCCGACCCTGGCTTCTCCTGATTCAACGACCATCACCTTGCGGTGCTTCTCTGCGGGGTGGTCGAAGAGGTGTCCTTTGGGGAGATGGGCGGCCCATATATATTCGATCTTCAGACCCGAGGGTTCCCCGATTCCAAACCTTCTGAAAGGCCTCTCCCTTCCAAAGATGAGGATCACCCGGGCCGCGGCGTCGTGGCGGTCTTTCCTCGTTTCGATCGCAGAGCGGACGACATTGGAGACCTTCCAACCCCAGGACAGGAGGGGAAGGTGTCTTTCCTTCTCGCCAACCTCCTTGAAGAGGGAGGAACGACTTCCAACGCTTTCCGCCTTGATGATCCCTTTTTCTGCGGGGGCGTACCGTGTGGGAGGGACGCCAAAATACTTCACCTCCCACCAGCCTTTGACCGGAGAGGGAGGCTCTTTGAGCTCCTCCTCCGGCGCACCGAAGAAGGGGATCTGGGCCAAGGAGAGGAGGAGCCCCAGAAGGACCCACAGGCCTCGGATCATATTCTTTATATACCATATAAGATCCCCATCGAAAAACCTTTTTGACAGCTCCTCTTTGGTCGTCTATAATTTTTTCATCCTTCTCGATCGAAGAAGGCGAGGCGAGAGGGCCCCTTCCGACGATGAGAGAGCGGCTGGACGCCATGGTTATCGGTCTCTGTCTCCTTCTCCTCTGCCCCTTTATGGGTTACGCTGAGGAGGGCGTCACGAAAGGGATCTGTTTCAGAGCGCTTGAGGAAGATCTGTTCCGGGAACTCAATCGGGTTCGTTCGGCTCCCAAGACGTATGCCTTTCACCTCAAAGAGATGAGGCCTTTTTATCATGGAAAGGAGCTCAGACGTCCAGGCCAAACGCCTCTTCTGACCCAAGAGGGGGTTAACGCGTTGATCGAAGCCATTCATTTTATGGAACGGGCCTCCCCTGTGCCGACGTTAAGGTGGTCGACGGGCCTCTCCAGGGGGGCCAAAGATCATGTGGAGGAACAGGGAAGGACGGCAGCGGTGGGTCACGGGACCGCTGAAGGAAGCCGGCCCCATGAAAGGATCGCTCGTTACGGGGTCTGGCAGAAGAAGATGGGGGAGAATATCGCCTACGGGTGCCGTGGGGGGCAAGAGGCCATCGTGACCTTCCTCATCGACGACGGTGTTCCGGGCCGAACCCATCGAAGGATCCTCCTGGATCGAGATTTCCGTGCCGTGGGAATTGCCTGCGGCCCTCATCCGGTTTACGAAACGGTCTGCGTCCTGATCTTTGCGGCAGAATATCACGAAAAGGGGGACGAGCCCTAAGGAGGTCTGCTCGGTTGAAAAGGGGAGGAGGGAAGGGTTACCCTTGGGGCAGGCGGTGATGGGTGATCTGAAAATTTCGGGGGTCGAGGCCGTCCTCTTCGACTTCGAGGGGACGCTGGTGGACCATCAATGGAGACGAAAGGAGGCGGTCGAGGAGGTCCTGAAGGGCCTGCTTCAGCTCGGTCTTCCGGTGGAAGGGCTCCGAGGGAGGAAGTATGCCCTTCTGAAACACGAGGCCATCAATCTTGCAAGGGCTTTGGGTCGAAATCCCGATGAGGCAGGCCAGCTGGTCGATGCGGTCTTCGACCGGTTTGACGAAGATGCGCTTCTGAGATGGAACCTCAGACCGATGGCCAAGGAGTTTCTCTCCCTCTTGAGGAGGCATCAGATCCGGACCGGCCTGGTGACGAACTTGGGGTCCAAAGCCCTGAGGAAGGGCCTCCAGAAGCTGGCTCTCGATCCCCTCTTCGATACCTTGGTGAGCCGGGATGATGTTGACCACCCGAAACCGAACGGGGAAGGGATTCGCCTCGCCCTCGGACGCCTCGAGGTCGAAAAGGAGAAGGCCTTTTACATCGGAGACAGCCTCGATGACCTCCAGGCCTCGAAGGAGGCCGGGGTGCGGGTGGTGATCATCGTGGGGGGTGAGAGCGCATCTTCGGAGATCCTTTCTCAAGGCCCCGACATGGTGATCGAGGATTATGGGGAGCTGATCGGCCTTTTCGAGAGGGAGAGACGTTGAGACTTCTCTGCTTCATCCTTGTGCTCCTTTTAGCAGGGGGCGGGGCAATGCCGTCTGGACATGCCGAGGGCCTTCCCTCCCTCCCTCTCCATTACCGAGGCCTCGTGGAACGGCTGATCCAAGACGGCCTGGAGAAGGAATTTTTGATCCCCCTCTTTCTCGATCCCCGGGCCGAACCCATTCCGAACCGGCTGACCATCTCCCTGATGACCCGAGAGGTCCCGGAACTCTATTCCAAATTCCTGAGCTTCGAATCGATCCTCCTCGCCAAGAATTTTCTTCGGGAAAATCGCCGCGTACTCCTGGAGATGGAGAGGACCTTCGACGTGGAGAAGGAGATCGCTGTGGCCATCCTCCTGGTCGAGTCCAGGTTCGGGGAGAATATCGGACGACACCGGGTCATCCCCACGCTGGCCTCTCTGGCGATCCTCAACTCGGAGGAGAATCTCCTCCGAAACTTTTCGATCCTATGGCCGGAGAACCCGGAGGTGCCCTTCAGCTGGATCGAACACCTTGCCAGCCGGAGGGCCAACTGGGCCTATAAGGAATTGAAACATTTCCTGCAGATCGTCCGTTCCGAGGAGCTGGATCCTCTCGAGGTATATGGGTCGATTGCCGGCGCCCTGGGCCTGCCCCAGTTCATCCCCTCCAGTTATCTCGCCTACGCCGTCAAACGAAAGGGTTTTAAAGAGTGGTTGTATGACGTCGAATTGGCCATCTTCAGCATCGGCAATTTCCTGAAGTCTCACGGGTGGAGACGAGGGCTCTCGGAGGCCCAGCAGAGAAAGCTCCTCTGGCATTACAACCGCAGCGAGCCCTATGGGGAGACGATCGTCGAGATCGCCCGCAGGCTGAAGAAGGGACCCGATTAGGGTTAAGGCTTCATGAAACCATCTCTCCTCATCATCGCCACCCTCGACACCAAAGGCCGGGAGGTGGCCTATGTGCGGGATTGTGTTCGGGAGAAGGGGATCGAGACCCTCCTGATGGATGTCGGGACGCTGGGCCCTCCCTTGGTTTCGCCAGATCTTTCCTGCGAAGAAGTCGTCCGAGCTGCGGGATATCTCCTCGAGGAGATCAGGGGCAGGAAGGATCGCTCCTTGGCGATCCGGGCGGTCCAGGAGGGTGGGGCCCTCCTGGCCAAACGCCTCTACGAGGAGGGAAAGGTGCAGGGTCTCTTCGGACTGGGAGGCGGGACAGGAACGGCCATCGTCACCCATATCATGCGGGCCCTGCCCTTCGGCCTTCCCAAGCTGGTTCTTTCAACCGTGGTCTCACGGGATGTCCGAGAATATGTCGGAACGAAGGATATCGTCATGTTCCATTCCGTCGCCGACCTCCTCGGCATGAACGAATTTATGCGCCACCTCCTAGGCCAGGCTGCCTATGCCATCCAGGGAATGATGGAGAGGGGAAGTGCCATCCCGAAAGGGAAACCGATGGTGGCCGTGACCGCTTATGGGATCAACTCCCTCTGCGCTCTCCATGCCGAGCCCCTGCTCCAGGAGAGAGGGTATGAGATGATCGCCTTTCATGCCAATGGGTGCGGGGGGATGGCCATGGAGGAACTCATCGCCCAGGGCCTGATCCAGGGGGTCCTCGATTTCACCCTTCACGAGATCGCGGACGAGATGTTCGGAGGATATTGCCGGGGGATCGGACCGGATCGGCTCGAGACCGCGGGCCGGCTGGGCATCCCACAGGTGGTCGTCCCAGGAGGCCTGGACAACGCCGTCTTCAGCCCTTTCTATCCGATGCCGGAGCGCTTGAAGGGAAGGAAGATCCATCCCCACGATATCCGTTTTTGTGTCCGTTTGGGTCCGGAAGAGATGGTCGAGTTCGCCAGGGTCATCGGAGGAAAATTGAAGAGGGCAAAAGGTCCGACCTATGTCTTGATTCCGAAGAAGGGCTGGTCCGAGGCGGACAAACCCGGCATGGAGCTTTTCGATCCGGAGACCGACCGGGTCTTTGTCGAGAAGCTGAGGGAGATCGTCGGCTCCTCCATCCCCATCGAAGAGATGGAGGCCCACATCAGTGACCCCGCCTTTGCCCAGCGGGCCGTCGAACTTCTGGACGGGATGATCCGGGGGCCCCGAGGCTTTGAACTCCTTGGAAAGGAGATCGACGGCCAATAGAAGGAACGTTTTTTTCTGTTAAAAAAAAGGCCCTTTTTTTCAAGGGCCTTTGCCTTCCCCCCGAGGGGGTCCCGATTCATCGAAGGCTCAGCGGTTTCGAAGACCTTCGGGTCTTCCTGAGGCAGGATTTCAAACCCTCCCGTTTCGTCCTCTATGGGCGAAGGGCTTGAGGGCTTCCTCCCTTCTTGGGAGGCCGCCCGCAAACGAGCTTAGCAGGAAGCCTTGCATTTGCAGGTCGTGGACGCTTTCTTGGGGATCTTCTTGATGGTCATCTTCCTCACCTCCTTTCTATGAATTAAGGGTAGCACAACTCCCGTTCTAAGGCAAATGTTATTGTTTTTCCTTGACATCTCTTCTTCGATTTGTTAATTTCCGCAACGATCCTATCTCGAAGGGACGCGACGATGAGGGCGAAGGAGAAGGCCGCCTTTCTTCATCATCCGGTTCATCCCATCGATGTGACCAAGACCCGGAACCTCTACGATCTGGTTCGGGCCTTTGAGCACACCTCCTTTCAGAGCCGGAACCTCTTCAAATGTTTCGAGGTCTTTCGAAAGATGCTGGCCGATCCCTCCTGCGTCATCTTCTTGGGATTGTCCGGGGCCATGATCCCGGGTGGGATGAGAAAGGTGATCCGCGACATGATCGCCCTGAGACTGGTCGATGTCTTGGTCTCCACGGGAGCCAATATCTTCCACGATCTCTTCGAGAGCTTCGGTTACCGCCACTACGTGGGCACTCCGGAGGGAGACGATGATGCCCTTCGAAAACACCGGATCGTCCGGGTCTACGACGCCCTGATGGACGATCAAGAGATCAACCGGGTTATCCAGCTTCTCTCAAAGGTGCCCCGGGCCTTGGGAGAGGATGTCGTCTCCTCGAGAAGATATCTGGAGGCCTTAGGGAACCAACTCAAAGACGAGGCGTCGATCTTGAGAACCGCGGCCCGGTGCGGGGTTCCCGTTTTCGTGCCCGCCCTCAGTGACAGTTCCATCGGCATCGGGTTGACCTTCCTCCATGCCAGGAAGCGGAATCCCGCCGAAGGATTGATCATCGACCAGATCCGGGACAGCTTCGAGATCGCCCAGCTGAAGCAGAAGGCCAAGACGACGGGCGCGATTTACATCGGCGGTGGGGTCCCCAAGAATTACATCCAGCAACTGGGTCCTGTGAGCGAGCTCCTCTTCGAAAGGGAGAGCGGCCATCGATTTGCCTTTCAGGTGACGACCGACGATCCCAAATGGGGAGGCCTTTCCGGATGCACCTTCGAGGAGGCCAAGTCCTGGGGAAAGATCGAGAAGAATTCGGCCTATGCAGCCGTCTATATGGATGCGACGGTGGCCCTCCCCCTTCTGGTAGGCGCCATCCTTCAAGAGGGAAAGGTTTACAAAAAGAGGAAACGGAGGAAATTTCTCTGGGAGGGAGACCGCCTCAAATCGATCCTCTTCGTTTAACCTCCTCTCGATTGCCTTTGAAGGGACTCTCCCTTTCCCAAAAAAACCCCTTAATCCAACGACTTGGGGCCCGTCGCCCACCCCCCATCCTTCGAGAGCGTCCTTTTTAGGGAGAGGCTTGAAATTGGGGGAACAAGGGTTATATTATGAGAGGTGAACCCCTTGAAAAGAAAAGGAGTTTATGGCCGATGAAGGACACCGAGTCGAAGATTCCAGACCAGAAGGAGTTGGAAAGAGAACTCAACGAATATCTCGGCAAAAAATACGGGGATCGGATCCGGCTCGTTGTGCCCATGCTCTTCCCCAAGCCCCAGACCGAGGAGGTTTCGAAGGAGGAGAAGGAGACGGGCGAGAAGAAGAGGAAGATCCACTTCGACATGAAGCCCGAGGAGCTGGAGGCCTTTCTCAACGATTATATCATCCGGCAGGAGGAGGCCAAGGAGATCCTCGCCACCAAGATCTGCACGCACTTTAACCGGATCAAGTTCACGGAGACGACGAAAGGGAAGACCCGGTACGAAGGGGTCGGCCATATTAAAAACAATATCTTAATGATCGGACCCACCGGCGTCGGAAAGACCTATCTGATCAAACTGATCGCCAAAAAGATCGGCGTGCCCTTCGTCAAGGGCGATGCGACGAAGTTCAGCGAAACGGGTTATGTGGGTGGAGACGTCGAAGACCTCGTCCGGGACCTCGTCTATGAAGCCAACGGAGACATCGAACTCGCCCAGTACGGGATCATCTACATCGATGAGATCGATAAGATCGCCTCTTCCAACAATTTGATCGGACCGGACGTCTCGAGGACAGGGGTCCAACGGGCCCTCCTCAAGCCGATGGAGGAGACGGAGGTCGACCTCAAGGTCCCCCACGATCCGATCTCCCAGCTCGAGGCGATCGAGCAATACCGGAAGACGGGAAAGAGGGAGAAGCGGACGATCAATACGAAACATATCCTCTTCATCATGAGCGGGGCCTTCAATGGCCTGGAGGAGATCATCAAGAAGAGGCTCAACCGGGAGGGGATCGGTTTCGGGGCCGAGATCCGTTCGAAGGATGAGCGGGCCGAATACCTCAAACAGGTGAAGGCGGAGGACCTCATCGCCTTCGGGTTCGAATCGGAGTTCATCGGCAGGCTTCCGGTCCTCACCGTCTTCGAGAAACTGGAGGTGGAAGACCTCTTCGCCATCCTCAAGAATCCCAACAACCCGATCATCCTGGGGAAGAAGAAGGATTTCAAGTCTTACGGCATCGACATCCAGTTCGAGGAGGAGGCCCTCTACGAGTTGGCGGTCAAGGCCTACGAGGAGAAAACCGGGGCGAGGGGCCTGGTCAGCGCCGTGGAGAAGGTCCTCCTCAAGTTCGAGAAGAAACTTCCTTCCACCGACATCCGCCAGTTCGTCGTCACCCGGGAGGTGGTCCTGGACCCGGAAGGGGAGCTGGAGCGATTGCTCCAGGATCCCATGAACCCCGAGAGGATCGCCCGTTTTCAGAGGCTCTTCGAACGGGAGAAGATGGAGCTGAAGGAGTCGATCCGGAAGCGGGAAGGGGAGTTCCGGCGGCGATACGGAGTGGCCTTTCCCGATAGCCGCATCGACCTCATCGCCCATCGGATGCTCACCAAGGGATTCGATGTCAACACGGTCGTCGAAGAGGTGGTCGAGGTCCAGCGGCAGATCGAGGATTTCGAGAGGCTCTTCGAACAGCGAAACGGGATCCGTTTGAGGTTTGACAACGAGGCGATCGATCGGATCACGGAGATCGCCCTCGAAGAGAATCAGAAAGGCGAGATGGTTTGCTACCGACTCTTAAAGGATTATGAGCACGGCATTAAGCTGATTCGGGACCGAATAGGCCGCAAGGAGCTGCTCATCACCCGGGAGGCGGTCGAAGACCCTGAAGGGTATCTGAATCGAGTCATCCAGGAGATCTACAGCCGGAGAACGGAGTCCGAGGCCGAGGGGTAAACACGATGGCAACGAGAGATTATTATGAAATCTTGGGCGTGAGCAAGAACGCCTCCGAGGAGGAGATCAAGCGGGCCTACCGGAAATTGGCGATGAAGTACCATCCCGATCGGAACCCGAACAAGAAGGAGGCGGAGGAGCGCTTCAAGGAGATCAACGAGGCCTATGCCGTTTTGAGCGACAAGGAGAAACGGAAACAGTACGACACCTTCGGCGCGGAGGGGTTCCGTCAACGCTTCACCCAGGAGGACATCTTCCGGGGCTTCGACATCGACGAGATCCTCTCGGGTCTGTTCGGCGGCAGGATGAGGACGGAGTTCAAATTCGGGGGAGGCCGCAGGGGCTTCGATTTCGGGGACCTCTTTGGATCGGCCTATGGATTTCAGGAGACGGCTCAGAAGGGAGAGGACATCGTCTACGAATTGCCCCTCACCATCGAAGAGGTGGCCTCGGGCGCCGAAAAGAGGATCACCTACCGGAAAGACGGAAAGGTGGAGGAGGTCTCGGTCAAGGTTCCCAAAGGGATCCCAGCCGGAAAGAAGCTCCGCCTCGCTGGCAAGGGGATGGAAGGCAAGAGGGGAGGTCCTCCGGGCGATCTCTACCTTCAGATCACCATCCAGGACCACCCCATCTACACCCGGGAGGGAGACGATCTGATCGTGGAGAAGGAGATCCGCTTCTCGGAGGCCGTGCTCGGCGGGTCGATCGAGGTTCCCACCCTCGAGGGAACGAAGAGGGTCAAGATCCCTCCCGGAACTCAGAGCCATACGAAATTGCGCTTGAAGGGACTCGGCCTTCCCCATTTTCAGAAAGAGGGAAGAGGTGACGAGTACGTGAAGGTCATTGTGAAGGTTCCGAAGAAGATCTCGGAGCGGGCCAAAACCCTGATCCAAGAACTGGCCCGAGAAGGGATTTAACTCGGGAAGTGTTCTCCTCCCTTCATCCTATCCTGCCCGGGCGTTCCTCTCGACGTTGACTTTTTAACCTCGCTGGTATAAAAAGATTCTGACCTTTCCAAGGGGTCTGTTCCTTAGGGGTGGGCCCAAATCACCCGTGAGGAACAGGCCTTCGCTCTGGCGACGGCCAGCCCGAGGGCTGACGGAAGACCTGTCAAAGGGGGGAGATAGTATGTCCGCTCCGAGATACGAAGAGGTGCCATTGGAAAAGTTGCGCTGGCGTTGCGATCCCAACCTCTTTCCATTCGAGACCACCGATGACATCGAGCCCTGCAAGGAGATCATCGGCCAGGAGAGGGCCTTAGAGGCCATCCGGGTCGGCCTGGGCATCGACAGCATCGGGTACAACATCTTCGTCACCGGCCTGGCCGGGACCGGCCGTTTCACGACGATCAAAGCGGTGATGGAAGAGATGAAGGTGAAGGGGAAGATCCCCAACGACATCTGCTATGTGAACAATTTCAAGAACCCCGACATGCCCCACATGCTCAGCCTACCCGCCGGACAGGGGAACAGCTTCAAGCGGGAGATGGAGACGCTCATCGAAACGCTCAAGAAGAAGATCCCCCTCATCTTCGAGAACGAAAACTATCTCAACAAGAAGAAGGAGCTGGTCGAGGGATTCCGGAATCGACAGGCCGAGATGTTTCGGGAGTTCGAAAAGAGGGTCAACCGGGAAGGGTTCACCCTCGTCCAGATTCAGGTGGGCCCCTATTCACGGCCGGGCATCTTTCCTGTGGTGGAAGGAAACCCCGTCAACATCGAGCAGTTAGAGGCGATGGCCGAGGAGGAGAAATTCCCCAAAGAGGAGCTCGAGCGGCTCAAGGCGAAACAGGCCGAGCTGATCAATTCCCTGGAGGAGATCTTCAAAGAGACCCGGAAGTCGGAGAAGGCGATCCGGGATGAACTCTCGGCGCTGGATCAGGAGGTGATCGCGCCGGTCGTCAAGGACTCCATCGCGGACATCAAGGAGAAGTTCAATTACGAAAAGGTCCATCAATATCTCGACGAGGTCCAGGAGGACATCATCGCCAATTTCCAGCGCTTCCGAGAAAAGGAGGAGGCCCCGGCCATGCCCCTGCCCGGGGTCATGGTCCCTCCCCCCGTGGACACCTTCACCGAATATCAGGTCAACGTTTTGGTGGACAATTCAGAGACCAAAGGGGTGCCCATCATCGTGGAGATGACCCCCAACTACCGGAACCTCTTCGGCACGATCGAGAGGGTCGTGGATCGAACCGGCGTCTGGAGGACGGACTTTACCCATATCAAGGCGGGTTCCTTTTTGAGGGCCAACGGTGGCTACTTGATCTTCAATGCCCTGGATGCCCTGGTGGAACCCGGGGTCTGGGCTGCCCTGAAGCGGACCCTGAAGAATCAGGTGATGGAGGTCCAGACCTATGATCCCTTCTACTTTTTTTCGACGACGGCGATCAAACCCGAGCCGATCGAGTGCAACACGAAGGTGATCATGATCGGCGACGCTTATCTCTATCACCTCCTCTACAATCTGGATGACGATTTCAAAAAGATCTTCAAGATCAAGGCCGATTTCGACTCGGTGACCACCAAAGATCAGGAAAAGATCTTCCAGTATGCCTCCTTCATCCGGAAGATCTGCGACGAGGAGAAGTTGAGGCCTTTCGATCGGACGGGCGTGGCCGCCGTGGTGGAGCACGGGGTGAGGATCGCAGGCAGGCAGAAGAAACTCTCCACCCGATTCCACCTCATCGCCGACCTCCTGAGGGAGGCCAATTATTGGGCCGAGAAGGACAACTCTCCGGTGGTCAAGGAGGCCCACGTCGACAAGGCGATCGAAAAGAGGGTCTACCGCCTCAACCTGATCGAGGAGAAGATCCAGGAGATGATCGAGGAGGGATTGATCCTTCTCGATTCGGATGGCATGGTGGTGGGACAGGTCAACGGGCTCTCCATCTATAACCTGGGAGATTATGCCTTTGGAAGGCCCTCCCGGATTACGGTCAAGACCTCGCTGGGGAAAGCGGGCATCATCAACATCGAGAGGGAGGTCGAGATGAGCGGCCCCATCCACAACAAAGGGGTCTACATCCTGGCGGGATATCTCCGGGATCGCTATGCCCAGGACAAGCCCATCACCATGAGCGCCAGCATCTGCTTCGAGCAGTCCTACAGTGGCGTGGAGGGAGACAGCGCCTCCTCCACGGAACTCTACGCCCTCCTCTCCAGCCTTTCCGGCCTGCCCCTTAGACAGGACATCGCCGTCACGGGCTCGGTCAACCAGAAGGGCGAGATCCAGCCCATCGGCGGCGTCAACGAGAAGATCGAGGGGTTTTTCGACGTCTGCAAGGCCAAGGGCCTCACCGGCAGGCAGGGCGTCATGATCCCCCATCTCAACGTCGGCGACCTCATGCTCCGGAAGGACGTGGTGGAGGCCGTCCGGGAAGGGAAGTTCCATATCTATCCCGTCCGGACGATCGACGAGGGGATCGAGATCCTGACCGGTGTGGAGGCCGGGGAACGCCTGGAGAACGGAAAATTTAAGGAGGGAACGGTCAACGATCTGGTCGATAAGAAACTTGCCGAACTTGGGAAAAGGATCAAAGAGTACGAGAGCGGAGGGGGAGAGGAGGCGCCAGAAAAGAAGAAAAAGAGAGGGAGGGCCCCCGCGAAGGGATAAGAACGGACGTTTTGGACCGGATGGATCGAATCGCTCTCGACAAAACACTCACCCTCGGGAAGGAAGTCTTGCTCGAAGGGCCTCCGCTGGAGGCCCTTCTTTTTCGAAACGTTCGAGTCGGAAGCCTCGTCACCCTCACCGATCGGGAAGGGAGGGACTTTCGGGGCCGGGTCCTTCGGTGCTCTTCCGAAAGGGCCGCGGTCTTTCTCTTCGAGGCCTTTTCCTCGTCCACGGAATCTCCCCTGGAGCTCATCCTCCTTCAGGCCCTCCCGGACAAGGAGCGGATGGAGTGGATCATCCAGAAGACAACGGAACTTGGCGTGGCGGCCATCGTCCCCTTCAAGTCCGAGCGATCGATTTCTCTAGAAGAGCGGGAGGCCAGGCAGAGGAAGGCCCATCGGTGGCAGGAGATCGCCCTTAAGGCCGTTCGGCAGTCGAGGAGGGCGAGGGTGCCCGTGGTCGAGACCTACCGCTCCTTCGAGGAGGCCTTGAACTACGGTTGGGGCGAAGGGTTGAAGCTCCTGCTCTGGGAGAGGGAGGGAAGGTCGCTGAAAGAGGTCTTGAAGAGGCCGTCGGGATCCAACCTCCCTCCCGAGAGGACCTACCTCATGGTCGGTCCGGAGGGAGGGTTTACGCTGGCCGAGGTGGAGCGGGCCTGTCAGCGCGGGTTCATTCCCGTGAAACTGGGCCAGCGAATCCTTCGGACGGAGACGGCCGCCATCGTCCTGGTGGGCATCCTTCAGTATGAATGGGGAGACCTGGCCTTGGATCGGTCCATTTGAATCCTTCCTCGGGCTCATCCTATAATTATTGTTACCCGTGCTTCAGAATGGAGAGGACCATGAGAGACCTGCCCCCAAACCTTTCGGATTACGAGAAGACCTATCGCGAATTTAAATGGGAGATCCCGGAGTATTACAACTTCGGTTTCGACGGGATCGACCGCTGGGCCGAAGACCGGACCAAGCTTGCCCTCATCTCGGTCGACGACACCGGTTTGAATGCGGTGAAGCATACCTTCTACGATCTGATGAGGCTCTCCAATCAGTTCGCCAACCTCCTGCTCCGGATCGGGATCAAAAAGGGCGATCGGGTCCTCTTGATGCTCCCGAGGATCCCGGAGTGGTATGTGGCCATGATGGGGATGATCAAACTCGGGGTGATCCCGATGCCCACCTCCGTGCTGGTGACGCCGGCGGATGTGAAGTTCAGGGTGAACCAGGCCGAGGCGGTCCTGGCCATCACCACCCTGGAGCACGTGACGAAGGTGGCCGAGGTTCAACGCGAATGCCCCTCCCTCCAACACTTCATCGTCGTGGGAGGCCGTTGCCACGGCTGGATCGAATATGAAGGGGCGATGGAGGCCTCCTCTCCGAAGCTGGATCAAAAATCCGTGGGCAAGACCCGGAGCAGCGATCCCCTGCTCATCTTCTTCACCTCGGGCACCGAATCCTACCCCAAGATGGTCCTCCACACCCACGCCTATCCCCTTGCCCATATCGTGACGGCGAAGTATGTGGACGACCTCCGAGACACCGATCTCCACATGGCGGTCGCCGACACGGGTTGGGCCAAGACGGCCTTCGGAAAGCTCTTCGGCCAATGGATCTGCGGAGCCGCCGTCCTACAACGGAATCCCATCGGAGGGTTCAACCCGAAGATTTCCCTGAGCGTGATCGAACGGTTCGGGGTCACCACCTTCTGCGCCTCCCCAGGGGTCTACCGGATGCTCATCCAGGAGGATCTGAGGAGTTACGATCTGCAGAACCTCCGGATGAGCCTCTGCGCGGGCGAGCCGCTGACCCCCGAGATCGTGAAGGCCTGGAAGGAGGGGACAGGCCTGGATATTTATGAGTTCTACGGACAATCGGAGACGGTAGCCCTTCTGGCCAATTTCCGCTGTAAGCCGATCCGCTATGGTTCGATCGGGCTTCCAACCCCCGGCCATACGATGGCCGTCGTCGACGAGGAGGGGCGAGAACTGCCTCCCCTCACGGAAGGTTATGTGGCCCTCAAGGTCAGACCCGAAAGGCCACCGGGGTTGATGAAGGAGTACTGGAGGAATCCGGAGGCGATGGAAAAGGCCTTTCGAGGCGACTGGTACTTCACCGGGGACAGGGCCTACCGGGACGAGGAGGGATACTTCTGGTTCGTCGGGAGGGATAAGGAGCTGATCAAAACGGTCGACCAGACCATCGCGCCCCTCGAAATCGAAAGGGTTCTTCTCGAACACCCCGCGGTGATGGAGGCGGCCGTGGTTGGGATCCCGGAGGAGAAGCGGGGGGAGGTGATCACGGCCTTCGTCGTCCTCAAGGCCTCGAGCCAGCCATCAGAAAGGCTTTCCCGGGAGATCCTGGACTATCTCGGGGAGAGGTTGGATCCTCAAAAGCGGCCCGAGAGGATAAGGTTTTTAAGGGAGTTGCCCAAGACGACGACGGGCAAGATCCGGAGGGCGGAGCTGAGAAACCGTGAAATCGGGAAGGGGAACTGAAGAGACCTCGGTGCGTTGAGGATCTCTAATTCATCAGGAGGGAATCGACATGAAGAAGAAAGAGAAGGGGCTGAGTCGGAGGGAGTTTCTGAAGAAGACGGCCATCGGCACCGCGGCCCTCGGTCTGGGAGGGCTTACGGGAAAGAGAATTTATGCCCAGACGAAGGCCCCCATCAAGATCGGGGTCGCCATCTCTCTGACCGGGGCTTGGGCCCGCGAGGGAGAGTTGGAGATGGGAGGCTATAAACTCTGGGGCAAGGTGATCAACGAAAGGGGATGTACCTTCGGCGAGGTGGAGAAGTTGGGCTGTCCTGGGCCAGGGCTTCTCGGAAGGCAGGTGGAGTTTGTCGTCTACGATGACAAGAGCGACCCGAGCGAGGCCATCAAGCTGGTTCGAAGGCTGGTCGTCTCCGACAAGGTCGATCTCATCCTGGGACCCTATGGAAGCGCGGTCTCCAACGCCATCGCACCGCTCGCCGAGGATTATAAAATCCCCATCATCACCCCCTTAGCCAATGCGCCGGTCATCTGGGAGGGGAAGAAACGAGAGTGGTTCGTGGGCGTCCTGCCCCCGGCCTGGAGAAATCTCTTCGGTTGCCTCCAGATCGGAAAGGAGAAGGGTGCCAAGACCGTGGCTTTCATCTATTCCGATACGGCCTTTCCCATCGGTGCCACCCGCCCCCTCGTGGCGAGGGCAAAGGAGATGGGGATGCAGGTGGTGCTCGACGAGGCCTATCCAAAGGAGACCGCCGACTGGGAACCGATCCTGTCGAAGGCCTGGGCTCAAAGGCCCGACCTGATCCTCGGAGGGGGCTATCTTCCGGATTCGATCGGATTGGTCAAGGCGGCCAAGGCGGTCAATGCCACGCCGAAGCTCTTCGGATTCCTCGTGGGGCCGGCGATCGCCGATTTTGCGAAATCGCTCAAAGGCGATGCCCAGTACATCACCGGCGAGACCTTCTGGGAACCCTTCGTCAAAACCCCCGGCAACATCGAATTCTACAATGCCTATTTGAAGGAGTACAAGAGCGAGCCTTCCTACCATGCCGCCGCCGGCTTTGCCGCAGGCCAGATCCTGGAACGGGCGGTCAAGGAGGTCGGCAATATCGAAGACAAGAAGGCCTTGAGGGACAAGCTCTACTCGATCAAGACCACGACCATCTTCGGCGAGTACGAGGTCAACCCCCTGGGCCATCCCGATTCGGGCTGGCAGATCGGTAAGACGACCAACCTCATCCAGTGGCAAAAGGCCGATCCGAAGAGGCTCCTTCCCAATCAGGTGGCCATCGAGGGAATGGTGAAGCAGATCGTCTTTCCCGGAGGGGCCAAGACCGCGGAGGTCATCTACCCCTTCCCAGGCTGGGGGAAGTAAGTTCCTTCGCGATGACGACCTTTCTTGAGATCTTGATCCGGGGGGTGATGTTGGGCTCCCTCTATGGCCTGGTCGGGATGGGACTGACCCTCGTCTGGGGAGTGGTGGGGATCGTCAACATCGCCCACGGCGAATTCGTGATGCTCGGGGCCTATCTGGCCTTCTGGTCCTTCACCCTGCTTCGCCTCAATCCTTTGCTCTCGGTGGTTTTGGCCATCGTGATCTTCTTCTTCGCCGGCACCGTGATCCATCGGAGGGTGACCGAGAGGTTGACCAGGGCGCCGGAGCTCTCCGCATTGATCCTCACCTTCGGGATGTCGATCTTCCTCTGGAACTTGGCCCAGTTCTTCTGGACCAACACCTATCGATCCGTTCCCTATCTGACGGGCAATTTCACCCTCTTCGGCCTGGTCCTGGCCAAGAGCAAGGCGGTCTCCTTTCTCCTCTCCGTGGCCCTCACCGCGGCCCTCTTCGCCTTCCTGAAATATTCGAAGACGGGAAAGGGGATCCGGGCGACTGCCCAGAACCCGGAAGTCGCCCTGGTCTGCGGGATCGACACGGTCAAGATGAGGGCCTTCACCTTCGGGATGGGGATCGCCCTGGCGGGCGCAGCCGGGTCCATCGTCAGCCTTCAGTGGGTCATCTTCCCGCAGATGGGCACCAGTTACGTCTCGAAGGCCTTTGCCATTGTGGTGTTAGGAGGGTTGGGACATATCCAAGGGGCGCTGGCCGGAGGCCTGATCCTCGGGATCTTGGAGAGCCTGGTGACCCAGTATTGGAGCGCCAAGATGGCCCAGATCATCCCCTCGGTCACCATCCTCCTCATCCTTCTGTTCAGGCCCACGGGGCTGTTCAGGAGGTGAGGGAGCGAAGGCAGCCATGAAGCCTCTTTTTGAGAGAAAGGGGATCCTGATCGCGACCGGCCTGCTTTTGGCCTTTCTCGTTTCGATCCCCTTCTTTGCGACGGACTACTGGATGACCCTCCTTGTGGTGATCCTGATCTTTTCGGTCTACGCCTCGGGATGGAACCTCTTCTCAGGCCTGACCGGCTACACCAATCTGGGCCTCTCCTGGTTCATCGGCGTGAGCGGCTATGTGAGCAGCCTTCTGATCGCCGATTATAAATGTTTCTACCTCCTGGCCTGGCCGATCGGCGCCCTCTTCATCAGCCTCGTCTCCATCGGCGTGGGTTATATCCTGCTCAGGATCAAGGGGGTCTACTTTGCCATCTCCATGGTGGCGCTGACCGAAGGCACCCGGGAGCTCTTCGGGACGGAATATCTCGAACCGATCACCCATGGCGGGAAAGGCGTCCCTTTTGTGGCAGGCGCAAGCCTCTCCGAGCTCTACTGGTCCGCCCTCGCCCTGGCCTTCTTGACGGTCCTGATCTGCTACAAGGTGACCTCCTCCAAATTCGGGCTTCGGCTCATGGCCATCCGGGAGGACGAGCAGGCTGCGGAGACCTTGGGGATCCACACGACCCGCGAGAAGATCTCGGCCTTCTGCCTGAGCGCCTTTCTCACAGGGTTGGCAGGGGCGATCCATTTCACCTATCAGAATTACATCGACCCCTCTTTCGGTTTCACCATCCATCTCACCCTCACGCCCATCGTGATGACCCTCTTCGGAGGCGTGGGGACGGTCTTCGGACCGGTGATCGGGGCGACGCTCTTCACCTTCATCCACGAGATCCTCTGGGCGGAGTTGACGTTGCTCTATATGGCGATCTTCGGGCTGATCCTCATGGTCTTGATTCTCTTCTTCCCGCAGGGGCTTTTGGGATGGATGAAGGAGAAGGGGATGGTCCCGAGAAGTCGCGAGGTTTAGTCGGATGCAGCCGGAACCTCTTTTGAGAATCGAGGACGTGGTGAAGAAGTTCGGGGAGGTGGTCGCCCTCGATCACTGCTCCTTCGAGATCGAAAAGGGTTCGATCACCGGTCTGATCGGTCCGAATGGCGCCGGCAAGACGACCCTCTTCAACCTCATCACAGGCCTCCTTCAACCCGACTCCGGCCACATCTTTTATAAAGGCGAGGAGATCACCGGCTTGAAACCTTATGAGATCGCCCGGAGGGGCATCGGCCGGACCTATCAGATCGTCCGCATCTTTCCCAAGATGACCCTCCTCGAAAACCTCCTCGTCGTCGGCAAGGGGACGAGGCGGGCCGTGGAGGAGAAGGCCATGGCCCTCCTCCACCTGGTCAGGCTCTCGGAGAAGAAGGACGAGTATGCCTCCGACCTCTCCTTCGGCCAGCAGAAGCTTCTCTCTTTGGCGCAAGTGTTGATGCTCGATGCCGAGCTCATCCTGCTCGATGAACCTGCCGCAGGGATCAACCCGACGCTTCAGAACGAGCTTTTATCCCTGATCCATCGGCTCAATGGTGAAGGGAAGACCTTCATCATCGTCGAGCACGACATGAACGTCATCATGAACCACTGTCAGAGGGCGATCGCCCTCAACTCCGGCCAGAAGATCGCCGAGGGGAGCTGCCAGGTCCTTCAACAGGACGAAAGGTTGTTGGAACATTACTTCGGAAGATGATGGAGAGAAGAGAGGATTCCATTTTGGTGGTCGAGGACCTGGTGGCCGGTTACGGCAAGATGGAGATCCTCCACGGCGTCTCCCTCTCGGTCGGAAAGAACGAGATCGTCGGCCTGATCGGGCCAAACGGAGCGGGCAAATCGACCGTCCTCAAAGCGGCCACAGGCCTCTTACGGCCGACCTCGGGGAGGGTCCTCTTCCGAGGGGAGGAGGTGACCCACCTGCCCCCTTATCGGAGGGTCGAGAAGGGAATGGCCTTCAATCCCCAGGGCCGGGTGGTCTTTCCTTATATGACGGTCCTCGAGCACCTCGAGATGGGCGCCTGGACCATCAAGGAGAGAGGGGTGAGAGAGAGGGCTTTCGAGCGGGTCTATCAACTCTTCCCATGGCTCAGAGACCTTAGGCAACGAAAGGCGGCCCAGATGAGCGGAGGCGAACAGCAGATGCTCTCCCTGGCCAGGGCGATGATGACCGAGCCCCAGATCCTCCTGCTCGATGAACCCTCCCTCGGCCTTTCACCCAAATGGGTCAAGACCGTCTTCGAGAAGATCGTGGAGGTCAAGGCCTCGGGAATCCCCTGCCTCATCGTGGAGCAGAAGGCCGCCCTGATCCTCGAATATTCCGATTACGCCTACGTCCTGGAGATGGGAAAGAACCGGTTCGAGGGGAAAGGCCGGGATCTTTTGGCCAATCCCGATGTCCGCCGCCTCTACCTCGGGGGATAAGCTTCAGGCCCTCGGAGATTTTTCTGCCCATCAACCATTTCGAATCAAAAGGCCGATTTCCGCTTCAGCCATTTCGAAGGTTAGAGGTTCGGGAAACGAAGGCCCGGTCACGGGGAACGAGCCCATCTCTCTTTCAGCTGGTGGAGGGGGAATTGATGGGTATAGGGGACGAAGGCCAGGCTCACGTCTCCCTGCTTAAGGATCTTTTCGAGGATCTCCGCAATCTCCTGCTTTGGCGCCAGCTCCAGCCCCACGGCCTCGTTGCTCTTCCAGTCGAGGATCCAGATCTTCATCATCACGCGATGGGGATCGCCCACGCTCTCGATGGCCTTTCGGGCCGCCTCGGCCATCAGGTCGATCGATTCCTTTAAGGCGATGTTTCTTCCCTTCATGGCCTGGCGGTGGTAGGCCATTACGGCATAGTAGTCGATATCCCTTTTAAGGGCCTCAGAGAGCGTCTGGGAAAACCAGGCCATCCCGTTCGAATCGTTGAGAACCGTTTCGAAAGAGAGATTGAGGGCCACCTGCAGTCTCGGATTGGACTCCCTGGCGGCTGAGATCAGCCGATCGGCCACGCTCATGAGGTAACCGTTCTTCCACCTCGCCCAGGTCCAGAATTGTTCCGTGTATCCCTTCACATAATATTTTCCCGAATCGGATTTATAGGGTTCGATGTAGAAGAGATCGGGATGGGGCGAGTATCCGAACTCTTTTAAGAAGGCCCGGTTGGCCTCGGGGCTGAAATCCTCGTTGTGACGGAGGATGAGGTCGTCCTGTATCAGGATGCCATCCAAAGGGTAACGGCCCAGATCTCGAAAGAGGCCCTCCAGCCGGTTCAGGACCTCGGGATGGAAGAGGTTATATCCCCGGCCGAGCTCCATCCTCTTCGTTTCGAAATTGTAGAACCGAGAGCGATAGGCGGGGTTGGAGTCCGTACCGTAGGTGGCATAACGCGTCGTCACCCAGGCGAAGAGGTCGAGGCCATGGCGGCGGGCGATCTCCGAAATCCTGCCCAAGAGGTCGTCGACGACCGGGGCGTGGCCCGTCTTGAAGAAGACGCCCTCCTCATGACGTCCCTTGGCAAACTTATACATCCGATCGCCCCGGTTCTGAAAGACCCGAAAGATGAGGGTGTCCACCCCCGCTTCCTTCAACTCTTTGATCCTCCTCTCCACCTCCGCGAAGGTCTTTGCCTCGAGATAGGAGATCTGGGCGCAAATCCGCCTCTTTACCTTTTTGGCGACGATTTTCTCCGGAGCCTGGATCGGCGCCTTTACCCCCTCTGCCCTGTCCCCTACCTCAGGAACCGTGGCCCTCTCTCTTTTCAAGGTTTCCTCGGCCTCCTTTCGAGGTTCTTCCTTTAAAGTCGGCGGGACGGCCACCGGAGGTTCGGCCTTCTTCTGCTCATCGGGAGGGGGCTTGACTTCGACCGCCGCCTCGGGGGCTTCCTTTTTCGGTTTAAACCTCTCCTTTGCCAGTGCCAGCCCCTGCCTTGATTGCTCTGTGCGGTCTCCCTCAGGATAGGCCTTGAGGTAGTGCTCGAATTTCTGGATGGCCTCCTCATCCCTTTCCATTTTCAGATAGCACTGTCCCATCATGTAGTGGGCATAGGGCACGAGCTTGCTTAGGGGAAAGGACTGGATCAACCTTGAGAACCCCTCGAGGGCCTCCTGAAATCTTCCCTTGTAAAAGAGCTCCATGGCTCCATCATAGAGATCCCCTGGCGAGGCGGGTTTCTCCCTGGTCTGAGGAAGAACCTGGGCGACTGACAGGGATAGGATCAAGCTTAGGACGAGAAGACACCGCTTCATAGGGCCTCCTATGAGAAAAGTCTTTCCACCGCCTCTCGGATGGTTCTTACGCCGATCAATTCGATCCCCCGGACCCTTTCACAGATCATCTCCTGATTCTGCTGGGGCAAGAGGACCCTTTTAAAGCCCATCCGGGAGGCCTCCTTTACCCTCCCCTCGGGCTGGTTCACGCCCCTCACCTCGCCGGCCAGGCCCACCTCTCCAAATACGGCCATCTCGGGATCGACCACTTTGTCCCGAAAGCTGGACAGGATGGCTGCGATCACCCCCAAATCGGCCCCAGGCTCCTCGACCTTCATCCCCCCCGCCACGTTCAGAATGATGTCATGACTGAAGAGATGGAGCCCAAGTCGTTTCTCCATGACGGCGACCAGAAGGGATACCCGATTGGCATCGACCCCCTGGGCCGTCCTTCTGGGAACCCCAAAGTTGGTCTGGACGACGAGGGCTTGGAGTTCGATGAGGATCGGTCTGGAACCTTCGAGGCTGGGCATGACCACGGACCCCGAGGCGGGTTGGGTTCTTCCAGAGAGGAAGAACTCCGAAGGGCTTCGTACTTCCACCAGACCCGAATCCTTCATCTCGAAGACGCCGATCTCATTGGTGGGACCAAAGCGGTTCTTCACCGCCCTCAAGATCCGGAAGGCGAGATAGGCCTCCCCTTCGATGTACAGGACGGTATCGACCATATGTTCCAGGACTTTGGGACCGGCGAGATAACCTTCTTTGGTCACATGGCCCACGAGGAAGAGGGGGATCGATCGCCGTTTGGCAAGGTAGAGGAGCCGACTGGCGGTCTCTTTGAGCTGGCCGATCGAACCCGGCGCCGAGGGGAATTCAGGAGCGTATATGGTCTGGATCGAATCGACCACCACCGTGAAGGGGCTCAGACCTTCGATCGCCTGGAGGATCTTTTCGAGGGAGGTTTCGGACATCAGATAGAGGAGGTCGGAAGAGATCCCCAGTCGATCCGCCCTCATTTTGGTCTGTTGAAGCGATTCTTCACCGGAGACGTAGAGGACTTTTTTCCCCTTCGAAGCAAGGCTATTCATCACCTGAAGAAGGAGGGTCGATTTTCCAATGCCTGGGTCGCCTCCGACCAGGATGACGGATCCGTGAACCAGGCCGCCTCCCAGGACCCGATCGAACTCGACGATGCCGATCGGGCATCTTTCCTTCTCATCTCCTGGGATCTCCGAGATCGGGGTCGGACGGGCCTGGCTCTCGAAACTTAGGTCCTCCCGGGAACGGGCCTTCTCGTCATAGGCCCGCTCCTCGACCATGGTGTTCCATCCCTGACATCCCGGGCACCTCCCCAGCCATTTGGGGGCCGAATGTCCGCAGGCTTGGCAGACGAATTGCGTCCTGACTTTGGCCATAAAGTTGGGATACGATCCTTTTACGTGGCTTCGAGGTGAAGCTCGTTCATGGAACACCTGCGTTTCATAAATGGGGATGGGGGCATTTTAACAAAAAAGGCTTTTATAGGTCAAAGATTCTTTCTGACCCCAATCCCGATTTAGAAGAAAGGCCAACCTTTGCTCATGGGTCAGGGCGAGGGCGTGGCCCTGGCCTGCACGCCGAGGTGCGTTACGGCAGGCAGGCATGGCCATCCCTTGAGCCTTCAAGGCGGGATTGCGAAGGACATCCTTTAAGCCGTCATGGCGAGCCCGAAGGGCGTGGCCATCCCTGAGAGGGCTTCGTCGGGATGCTCCCCGCAAGGACCCTCTCTTAATCGAAATTTGAGTCTGAGGTTGCTCTTTCTCAAAGAAGGGTTGAATATTGACAGGACTCCTCCCCCCTTCTATACTGAATCTCAAATTCCGTTCGACAACCGCCTTGGAGGAGACGATGGCAACCGTTTCACCCTCTTTTCTCATCGCCAAAGGGAAACAAGATGTTTGGATGATCCCCAAAATGGCCAACCGCCACGGGCTGATTGCGGGCGCCACAGGGACGGGAAAGACGGTGACATTGCGAGTCTTAGCAGAACAATTTAGTGCGTTGGGCGTACCCGTCTTTATGGCAGATATTAAAGGAGACCTCTCCGGCTTTCCTTTTCCGGGCGGCGATCATCCCAGGGTGGTGGAACGGGTTGGTGCGTTAGAGCTCAAGGAGTTTTCCTTCGAAGGGTATCCTACCGTCTTCTGGGATCTTTTTGGCGAACAGGGTCATCCGGTTCGGACCACCGTCTCCGAGATGGGTCCCCTGCTGTTGAGTCGAATCCTCATGCTCAACGAAATCCAGACCGGGGTCTTGAATATCGCCTTCAAGGTGGCCGATGACCATGGCCTTTTGCTTCTGGACTTAAAGGATCTTCGAGCGATGATCCAATTTCTGGGCGATCAAGCGGAAGCGTTTAAAACCGCCTATGGGAACATCTCCCCCGCCAGCATCGGCGCCATCCAGCGAAGCCTTCTCACCCTCGAAGGCCAGGGTGGGGAGAGGCTTTTCGGTGAGCCCGCCCTCATGGTGGAGGACCTCCTCCAGACCGGCCCCCAAGGCAAGGGCGTGGTCAACATTCTGGCGGCCGACCGTCTCATTCACTCGCCGCGAATGTATGCGACGTTTTTGCTCTGGTTGCTGGCGGAATTGTTTGAACAGCTTCCCGAGGTGGGCGATTTGGAAAAGCCGAAACTGGTCTTCTTTTTCGATGAGGCCCATCTGCTTTTTAATGACATGCCCAAGATTCTCGAAGAGAAGATCGAGCAGGTCGTTCGCCTGATCCGTTCCAAAGGGGTCGGGATTTACTTCATCACCCAGAACCCCCTCGATCTCCCAGAGACGATTCTGGGCCAGTTGGGACATCGGATCCTGCATGCCCTCCGCGCCTTTACCCCGAAAGATCAGAAGACCGTGAAGGCGGTCGCCGAGACCTTTCGGATCAACCCGGATCTGAATGTCGTCCAAGCGATCACCGAGCTGGCCGTAGGGGAGGCGCTCGTCTCCGTGCTCGATGAGAACGGGACTCCCACGATGGTAGAGCGGGCCTTGATCTGTCCTCCCCGAAGTCGACTCACCCCCCTGACCTTAGAAGAACGAAGGTCGCTTATCCGGAGTTCGGTCTTATATGGACATTATGAAAAGATGGTTGACCGTGAATCTGCCTATGAAAAACTGAAGGCAAAGGCAGACCAGAGGCAGGAGGAGCCTTCCAGGGAGATCTCAAAACGCCAGAGGGCTGGGCCGAAATCAGAGGCAGAGAAAATCCTCGGAGCAGCGGTCAAAAGCGCGGCCCATGCGATTGGAAGCCAATTGGGACGCCAGATCATCCGGGGGGTCTTAGGTTCCCTGTTCGGCAGCAGCCGTAAGCGATAAGATTTTTCATTGACAATCTTTTTAAACCATAGTAAGGGTTTTGGTAAAATATCTCAAAGGAGGATGTCTGTGATGAAACGTGTCCTGATCGTGGCGGTTGTGTTATTGGTGGTTGTGGCTTTTGCTTTCGCTCGAGCTCCAAAGAGCGATTATCAATGGACCGGAACGGTCCTGGAAGCGGACGGCGATCATCTGGTGGTCCAGAAGGGGGAGGAGAAGTGGGAGTTCGCCTATGACAAGGATACGAAGGTCACCGGAGAACTGAAGGTGGGGTCGAAGGTGACGGTCAAGTATCTGATGAAGGCGACCAGCATCGAGGTGAAGGAGACGCCTGCCAAGGCTGCCCCCAAAAAGAAATAGACGATCAGGGGTCAAAAACGAAACAGGGCGGCTCCCCAGGTAAGCCCTGCCCCAAAGGAGCTGACAAGGACAAGGTCGCCCTTTTTAATTCGACCCTCCCGGACCGCCTCGTCAAGGGCGACCGGAATCGAAGCGGCCGAGGTGTTCCCATATTTGTGGACGGTGACGATCACCTTCTCTGAGGGGATCCCCAGTTTTTCTGCGACGACATCCATGATCCGGATGTTGGCCTGATGGGGGATGAACCAGTCGATGTCGTCGCTCGTGACGCCTTGCTGGGCCATGATCTTCTGCGAGGAGTTGACCAGCGTCCGCACCGCATGTTTGAAGACCTCGTTTCCGTTCATCCGGACATACTGGAGCCTTTGGTCCAGCATCTCATAAGAGGGCGGGATGCGAGATCCCCCTCCCGGGACATGGATCAGATGCCAGAGGTCCCCGTCTGACTCGATGTCCGTCGAAAGGATTTCCCCATCGTCTTTTCCGTTGGCATGGGTGAGGACCACGGCACCGGCCCCATCCCCGAAGAGGACGCAGGTCGAGCGATCCTGAAAGTCGAGCCGGTTCGAGACGATCTCACCGCCCACCACCAGGGCCGTCTTGTAAGTCCCATCCTGGAGAAATTTCTGAGCAACGGCCAATCCATAGATGAACCCCGGGCAGGCCGCGTTTACGTCGAAGGCCACCGCCTTTTTGGCTTTCAATCGGTGTTGGACGAGGCAGCCCGTCGAAGGGCTGAGCATGTCCGCGGTCGAGGTTCCGATGACGATCAGATCCAGCGCCTCTGCCGGGAGGTCGGCCATCTGGAGTGCGGAGGCCGAGGCCAGGGTGGCCAAATCGGACATGGCCTGTCCCTTCTCGATCATCCGTCGCTCTTTGATCCCGGTGCGGGTTGTGATCCACTCGTCGCTCGTATCGAGAAAGGTCTCGAAATAGGAATTCGGGACGACCCGTTCAGGCACACAGGAGCCCGTCCCGATGATGGCAATCTTCTTCAAAGGGCCCTATCCTCCTGAGAACCGCTGTTCTCCGAACGAAAATTTCCTGTTCTATACCCCATTTTCTTGAAATTTTCCAGAAGGGGCAGAAAAATTCAGGAGGGGATGACCATCTCTCTGACTAAAAGATCGGGTGGCCCTTTCCGGAGGACTTCGGAGAGATGTTTTAAATCGTCCAAAAGGAACCTCTCTTCTCCCGACGAAGAAACGCCATCAAGGGAGAGACCCCGGCGTTCGTAAGCCTCCAGCACCTCTTTTACGGTGAGGGTTTCGATGGCCCGGCCCGGTTGGTAGGCGCTCTGATGTTTTGGCCCGCCGGTGGTCTCAGCGACCAGGCCGACCTCCATCCATTCCTCGAGAAGCTGATGGGTCAGGCGGACCGGAATTCGCAAACGGTCCGAGATCTCCTTGGCCGTCAGGGGACTTTCCCCTCTTGAGAATCGCTGGGCCAGGAGATGAAAGACCCTGAAGGCCAGGAGCCTTCGGGATGCGAAGCTCAACCTCGAAGGGTCCGGATGAAACCCATAGGTTTCCACGTGTCCGCTTGCACAGGACATCTCCGCCCCGAAGAGGACGATCATCCAGCTCATCTGAAGCATGGCCAAAAAGAGGGGGAGGGCGGCAAAGCTACCGTAGATGGCCCCGTAATTGGCGGCCCCGATCTGAAATTTGATATAGACCCACTGGACGATCTGGGCGATGGTGCCGGCCACGATCCCCCCCAGGATGGCCGACCTCAACGGGATTCGGGTGTTGGGAAGGAGGAGATAGACCAGGGTCAAGAGGACCCAGATGGAGATGTAAGGGAGGAGATTGAGCAGGAAGAGGATGACGGGGCTGAAGATCCCGAGGAGGGCGATCTTTTTCATGATGAGCTTGATCTGGCTGGCGATGAGGACCGTGGCACTGCTGGAGATGATGAGCAAAACAGGGGCGAAGACCATGATGGAGATGTAGTCGCTGAACTTCCTCACGAGGCTTCTCCCCTGTTTCACCCCCCAGATTTCGTTGAGGGACTCCTCGATTTTTCCCAGGATGGAGACCACGGTCCAGAAGAGCAGGACCACGCCCACCCCTGCGATCACCCCGCCCTTGGCCTGATCGAGAAGCCTGTGAGAGAAGGTCAGGATCTGCTGGGTGAGCTCGGGTTGGAGGTTGGCCTGTTCCGAGATCTGGAGGATCTGCCGTTCGATCAGTTTTTCGAGGCCGAACCCTTTGGAGATGGCGAAGGCCACGGCCACGATGGGAACGATATTGAGCAGGGAGTAGTAGGTTAAGACCGCCGCCGTCTTCTGACACCGGTGTTTGAAGAACCCCTGGAGGGCCAGGAGGATCACCCTCCCTGTCTTGATCAGAAGGGCTTTTTTGCGGGGGAGTTCAGCAAGTTGAATTTGCCAAATCCCGGTGCTCAAGAAATCGAGGAGAGAGGAAACCTTCATCTTTTTTCATCCTTCGGCCAATCGAAGCCGGTCATCCGCCCGCCTTCAAGTCCGACGTGCAGTGAGGACACCGCGTCGCTTTGATCGGGATCGTCGAAAAACAGTAAAGGCACTCTTTGGTCGCGGGGGCTGGAGAGGGGGCTTGCTCCTGGCGTTTCAGCCGATTTACGGTCCGGATGAGGAGGAAGACCGAAAAGGCGACGATGAGGAAGCTGATGATGGTATTGACAAAGACCCCCACGTTGACCGTCACCGCCCCTGCCGCCTTGGCAGCCCCCAAGGAAGCGTAGGGTCCGGCCACCTTCCCCTCTTTGAGGACGAGGAAGAGGTTCGAAAAATCGACGCTTCCGAGGAGCAGGCCGATGGGGGGCATGATCATATCCTGGACGAGAGAGTTGACAATGGTGCCAAAGGCTGCCCCCATGATGATCCCGACCGCCATATCCAAGACATTTCCCCTCATCGCAAACTCCTTGAACTCTTTCAGCATGGCCATCCCTCCTTTTGGTCGACGTTCTATTTGATCTTCAATTCCACACGGCTCTCCTTCAGTTTCTCCTTCTTCTCCGGCGAAAGCGATTTGGGCTCCAGGAGGAAGATCCGCTCCGGCTCCACGGGGCCCGCCTTGACGATCGCCTCTTTGACGGCCATCGCCCTCTGGGAGGCAAGGGTCCTCAAATCCCCCTCTTTAATCTCCAGATGGGTCAGGATCAACTTCTCCATCTCAGGGGCAGGAAGGTCCTTGGGAAGGCCCAGGACGTTCTTAGGTTTGGGAAACCTCTCCTCTTTATAAGCCAGCTTCAGATATTTCTCGTATTCCTGCTTTTCGATCTTTACATCATCCACCGGAACGGGTGGCCCTCCCTTTTTGATGATCTCCTTCAGCTTCTGGGCCTTCAACTTGCGCTGAAAGAAGAGCTGCTTCAATCCCTCTCGGTCCTTTTCCACATCGACGTGCCCCACGATATCGAGTTTGAGGCCGGGCCTCTCGTTCAAGGCCTTTGCCATGGCGTTGAGCTTTTTGGCATTGGGTTCATGAAGGGCGGCGCTCCCATAGTCGAACTCGATGAAACTGAGCTCTTCTCCTCCTCCGACAATGGCCCCCAGAAGGGCAAACGGGGAGGTGGCTGCTTTGACGATCAGGTTGACGAGGATTTTTAGAATGATCCCCCAGATGCTGAATTTGGGATCGTCGAGGCTTCCGCTGACCGGGATATCTAACTTGATCTCTCCCTTCCGGTCCTTCAGGAGGGCAACGGCAAGCTTCACAGGTAACTTGGTCGCCTGAGGGCTTTCCACCTTCTCTCCGAAATTGAACTGATCGATGAAAATCTCGTTCTTGGCATCGAGCTTCCTCTTGTCGATCAGGTAGCTCAAGTCGAAGGAGAGCTTCCCCTTCTCCACCGTATAACCCACATATTTCCCGGAGTAGGGCGTAAGCGGGCTGAGCTCCATGTCCTTAAACCTCGCCTTGAGGTCCACGTAGAGATCCTCTTTGAGGGGATTGATCTTTCCCGTGATCTCAAGGGGAGCAAAACCGTCCAGCTTCGTGCGAAGCTCCAGATCGGCACGAGAGGTCTCTTCGGAAGAAAGGCCGGAGATTCTACCACCGATTTCCATCAGTCTGGTCGAATATTCCGGCTGGACCGACCGATCCAGGAAGTCCACCTGCCCTCCCTGGAGGGTGACGGTTCCGATCTTGATCGCCTTTGGAGGTCCTGCCGGCTTCTTCTCGGCCGAAGGAGCAGGAGGGGCTTCCTTCTTCGCAGGGGGCTCTTTCTTTACTTCCTCCTGGCCGAAGATCTGCTGAAGGTTGAGGACTCCCTCCGGTTGGACGACCACGCGGGCATAAAAGTTACTCAATGCGATTCCCCCGATGTCCAGAGAGAAGGGATCGGAGTCGAAGCGAAGGTCTTCCAGGGCAAGGGATTCTAATTTCAGGAAGTCCTCTGCATTCTTTTTGTCAATGGATGCAAAACGGATTAAAGAGGCCTTCCCGCTGTAAACCGTTTTAAACTCCTTCTTATCGGACATCCCAAGGATGACATTTCCGGTCGTATTTAAGGAGCCATCCGTAATCGTTATCTTGACCTTGTCCGTAAAGTAAGGCTGAAAAGGTTTGATCTCTAAATCTTTCAACCCCACTTTTAAGTTTGCCGCCAAAGGATCGATTCCAAGGGTCCCCTCTGTGGAAAACGTCCCTTTTTGATTCAGGCGCAGAGCCAGCGCCACATTACCCTTCTGGCCCTGGGCCGTCGAAAGGTTTTCAGCTCTCAGTCGAAACTCATCCACGATCAGTCTGACCGGCTCTGTGAGCGTCTGGTCTTCGGCGATGAGGGTATAACCCTCCACGGAGACCTTGCCCACTCTGACCAGCCAGGGTTTTTCAGCGGGGAGGGCTTTTTCCGGGGCGGGTTTTCCCTCGAGTCTATCCGATTTTTCTTCCTTTTTAGCCGGTTCCGGAAAGAGCGTCATGAGATTGATCTTTCCGTCTTTTAGGCGCCGAACCAGAAGACTCCCATTCTGCGTCGAAAAATCTCCGACAGAGATCTCCCTCTGAGGGAGGTCGAATGAAGTGTTTTTGACGATTAAGGAAGGAATGTCCACGAAGACTTCTTCTTCTCCCTTCTTCTTCAACTTTAAGTTTTTCAATGAAGCGGCCAACCCCGAGAGTTTTGTGATCGCCTCCTTATCCGTCTTTCTGTACTGATAGCTGGTCGAAAGATCGAGCTCTCCCTCGGCAATCTTAAAGAGGACCTGATCCTGATAGTAAGGAGCATACTGATTCAGGACGAGGCGGTTGATCTCTAAAGACCCTTCGATTTGAAGAGGATCCATTCCGATCGTATTCTTGGTCGAGAGCGTCGTCGCCTTGTCGAGCAGGAGGGACAGGGACAACTTTCCCAAAACATTCTTTGCCGTGGAGAGGTTCTCCCCCCTGATCGTGATCTTCTCAGCGGTCAGGGTTATGGGCTCAGAGGGAGTCTGGTCTCCCATGCGGATCGTATATTGATCGACGGAGAGCGCCTTCAGGGTTAAAGCCCATGGCTTCTCTTCTCCCTTGCCTTTTTCCGGTTCAGGAGGGGTTTTTTCCGGTGGAGAGGAAGGAAGAAGTTTCATCAGGTCCAGTTCCCCGTTCTTTAGACGGTTGAAGATCAGCCTCCCCTTTTCTGTCGAGAAAGCGCCAATGGTCACGTTCTTCTGAGTCACATCCACGAGCGTGTCTTTCACCGAAAGAACGGGTATGTTCAGGAAGTCCTCTTTTTCCGCTTCTCTTTTAAGCCTTAAGGAACTTATCAGGACGGACATCGCCGATAAGGAAAGGTCAGGCTCTTTCTCTCTCTGGGCATATTTGAAGCGGGTCGAGAAGTCGAGGTGCCCCTCCTCGAGGTTGAAGAGGATTCGATCCTGGTAATAGGGCGAATACTTCGCCAAGGGCACCGATCGAATCTCCAATCTCCCCTCTGCCCACAAGGGCTCGACGGTGAGTTCGCCCTCCAATTTGATCGTCTCTTTGACCTCTGAAGTGATGGAGAGGGAGTAGGCTGTTTTCTTATCTTTACGGTTGCTGAAAGGGGCGACTTTCAATTCAACGGGAGTGAGAACGGTTTTAAAGGGTCTCTTGGTGGACCCGTCTGAAAAGGAGACCTTTCCTCCAGTCAATTCCACTTCGTCGATATCGAGAGACAGAAGGGGTTGATCCGCCTTCTTTTCAGTGGCGGGAGCAGGTTTCATCTCCTTTTTCTCGGGGAGAAAGGCTTCGATATTCAAAGCCCCTTCCGCATTGCGTTTGACATCCAGATCTGGCGACTGGATCGAGACCTTCGAGAGATGAAAGGACATCCGGAGAGGTTCGGTTGGGGCAATTCCGATCGTAAGAAGGGGCAGTCTGAAGAGGGGATTTTTCTTGAGATCATCCAGCGCCACCTTTTTCAAGGCCACATTGCCGGTTACGGTTAAGGAGGGTTGCTTGTCCCGATGTTGAATAAAGGAAATCTTGGTCTGGACATCGAGAAAGGCAGAGACGATCTTCACATTCAACTTCATCGGAAGATAGGCCAGATAGTAAGGGAGGTCGAGATCGTTGATGTTGATATCGAAAACGGTCTCAAGGGTGTCGCGAAAGGGTTTGGTATTCCCCTGAAGCCGATAGGGGGTCTCATTGACCTTGGCCGAGAAGGCGGGCCGGACAAAGATATCGATGTAAGCCGGGATGTTGGAGAGAAAGGGAAGGCCAATGTTCAACTCTCTGACCGTATGCTTTGTCTTTTTCGGACCGTCCCAGAAATCGATGCTTCCGTCGATGAGGCGGATGTTATTGAGGGAGAACCTCAGGGGCTTCGGTTTCTCCGCGGGTGTCTCGGGAGACTTGGCCTCCTTTTTCTCAAGGAGGTCCGAAAAATTATAGGTCTCGTCCTCGTTGCGCGAGATCCGGAGATAAGGCTTCGTCAATCGGATCTCTTTGAGGATGAGAGCCCATCGCAGAGCGGACAAGCTCTGAAGATTGATGTAAAGCTCGTCGAAGGAGAAAAAGGTCTCCGAACCCTGTCGCTCCTTCACCTGAAGCCCTCTGACCGTGACCGAAAGCGTATAAGGGTTTATCTTGACCTGTCGAATCGCCACTTCCCGATGAAGGTTTTCCGTAAGTATCTTGATGAGAATGGATTTCAAGAGGGGAGGGATCGCAAAAAAACCGACGAGGGTAAAGAGGACAAAAAAGAGGACGGCCCCGATGAGGATCTTCTTAAGGTGGGGCTTTATTTTATTTTCATAAATCCTGAGGATCCTTCCGAACACACAGAGCACCCCCCGTTTTTTTACTTCTTCTTCTGAAAGAGCCTCTTTTCGATCTCCCGGGTGATCTCCGGAACGATCTGCCTGGCCAATTTCTCCGTATCGAGGGTGACATCGGGTTTATCGGTCGTCCCTTTGATTTTTAAAGGGATCACCGTCCAACCCTTTTCATCGGACATGAACTTCCATTTCTCCAAGCTCTTTGAAAGGCCTTTGCTAAGTTCAGGTGAGAGCTTAAGCTCGGCAGGGATATCCAGCTTCTGGTCAAATCCCAAATAGCCTTTGAGAGCAAGCCAAAAAAGGGCGGAGCTGATGAACCCGTCGATAAAGACCTTCTCCTCTTTGAGGTCGAAGTGGAAGGAACCCTCATCCACCACCGGCTCTTTCAGAGCCTTAAGGCCGGTGAGAGACGAAAGGGCATTGAAAATCTGGGAGCCTTGGATCACCCCTTTGCCGAGCTTTAAATCTGCATCTCCCTTCAGGGTCTCCTGCGGCCTGGCGCTTGCCAGTTGGAGCTTTCCGGTAAGTTTTCCCTCCGTTTTGTAAATATCACCACCTGAGAACTCCAATCCCAGAGGTTCCACGGTTAAATTTCCATTGAGGTATCTAAAATTCACCTTCAGATGTTTCACGGTATAGCCCTGATACCTGGCTGAATCGACCTTCACCTGGCCCGAGGCCTTCAGTCTTTTTTCGAAGTCCCCTTCTGCCCCTTTGGCAGGCTTCTCCTTTTGTTGAGGAGGTTTTTTTGAAACTGCCTCTTTGGATTTCTTCTCCTCTCCTGCCAACCCCATGAGCTTATCCAGGTCCAGCTCTTTCGCATAAAGATTGGCGCTAAGGTCAGGCGCCTTGAGGTAATCCTTGACAGTAAGGGTTAAATCGATGCTCTCCTTTCCGATCAGAGTCCTAAGGTTGGCTCGGAGGGCATGGACATCCAGATCGATCTTCCCTGTCGTTTTAATTTCATTCCCTTTTAAAACCACGTTGATCTCCTTGATGGAGATCTGTCCCGATTTCATCTTGGGAGTCCCATCCTTCTCCACCGATCCCACAAATTCCATGTCAAAGGCCCCTGAGACATCGGGCAAGGCCTTCTCCTCATCCACAAACTTTAACTGGGCATTTTGGATAAACAAACGGTCGGCAGTGACAGAGAGGGGAAGTCCTTCTCCCTTGGGCTCAACGGGTTTTGAGGGCGTCTGGGAACGCTTCTCAAGGATACTGCTGAAGTTATATTTCCCGCTTCGGTCCTTTATGATCGTCACCGAGGGAGAAAGGATCTCGATTTTACTGATGACAAACTCCCTTTTCAAAAGGGGGAGGAGACGGTAGGAGAGGACGAACTCCTTCATCTTGAAGAAATCCCTCTGTCCGTCCATCTCTTTGACGCTTAACCCTTTGGCAATCACCCCCTTGAAGAGAGAGACCTTGATCTCGTCCAGGGAGACTTTCCTGCCGGTCAGGGCTTCGGCCCTCGGAAGGATCATCGCCTTTAATCGCTCGCTGGAAAGATAGCTCTTGATGAAGATATTGAGACCGACGACGAGAAGGACAAGGATTCCGAAGATGACGATTCCAGCTTTCATCCATTTCTTCATGACTTCTCCTTCTATTTGCCGAACACCTCTTTCAGAAGGTCCGTGGTGCGGGCAGCAGGATTGGTGCGGATCTTCTTCTCCTCCTCGCCGAGGACGTGAAAGAGCCCGTCAAGGGCCTTGGTGACCACATAGTGATCGATATCAAAGGTCTCCTTTTTGACGAAAGGGATGGATTCATACCGTCCGACCAGTTCCTTGTACTGACGGGTCACCCCCACTTCGTTCATCGCCCGGTCGACGATGGGTTTGAAGAGGGCCGCAAGCTTATCAGCGGTTTTTCTCTTAAAATATTCTGTCGCCGCGGTCTCGTGGCCCGAAAAGATCTTCCTCACGTCTTCGAAGGTCATCTCTCCGATCGCATCCCAGAAGATCTGTTTGGCAGAAGGGGCGGCCCTTTCCGCGGCCCGGTTCATGCTCAAGATGAATTCATCGACCTGAGGCCCATAGCCCACTGCCCTCAACCCTTTCTCGAGGGTCCGGAGTTTCTCGGGCATCAAAATCTTGATGGCCTCGTTGAGGAAGTAGCCGTCGGTCTTTCCGGTGAGTTTGACCGTGTTTTCCGTGCCCACCTTCAGGGCCTCCTTCAACCCTTCGCCGATCTTCGCATCGGTCAATCCTTTCTGCTCGCCGATGCCTATGCCTTTGAGGAGGCGGTCGAGCTGGGCAGAAGCGGGAGGTGAAAATAGGAAGAGGATGAAAAAAAGGGGGATGATACGAACCATCTGGCCGACCTCCTTTCTCGATGGTCGTTTCGGACCTTCCAACCCATCATACCCCTCCTTTCGTTGGATTTCAATCGAAAATTTCCCAATGGCCAAAGCGTTAGGTCTGTGATATAAGAGAGCCGATGGAGGCCCGAAACAGGATCCTTCTGATCAAAGGGGCCAAGGCCTTCGGGATCGTCCTGACCGAACGTTCCGTGGAGGCCTTCGATCTCTACCTCCGGGAGCTTCTCAAGTGGAACCGGAAGATGAACCTCACGGCCATACGGAGTGAAAAGGAGATCGTGGTGAAGCATTTTATCGACTCCCTCGCCGTGGTCCCCCATCTGTCCGGAGCTACTGCCCTCCTCGACATCGGCTCAGGAGCGGGTTTCCCAGGCCTCCCCATCAAAATGGTCATGCCTGACCTCGAGGTGGTGCTGCTGGAATCCGTTCAGAAAAAAGTCCATTTCCAGTCTCATGTCATACGGATTTTGAGACTCCAAGGGGTCAAAGCCATTCACGGTCGGGCCCAGGACGAAGAGGTCCTCGGATATTGGGAGGGGAGATTCGATGCGGTGGTCGCACGGGCTTTTTCCGACCTGAAGACCCTGCTCCGCCTTGGAAATCCCTTTTTGAAATCCAAAGGCCTTCTTATCGCATTGAAAGGACCGGCATTTAAACGGGAGTTGACCTCCCTCTCTTCTCCGGAGGTCTTTCCTCTCCGGTTAGACCGAAGGGTCGATTATACCCTCCCTTTCACCACGCTCCATCGAACCCTCCTGCTATTTAGGAGGGATTGAGGTCAGGCTCTTCCTCGTTCCCAGTGGTTTTCTGTCAAAGAGGCGAGGTGGCTGGGAAGATCTGCATCGACCATCAGGAAGGAGGTGTGGAAAGGAGAACTCCTTCCGCCCACCTTTTCGCCTCGATCTTGGGAAATGGGGGCATTAAGGGGATTGGGGCAACGGTAATTCGGGTCTACAAACCCCTACACTCCCCACCGGCTCTTGGAGGTAAAGAGTTTGTGCTTAATCGAGGTCCCTCTTTCTTCTAAAAAGAGTTGCAAGGGCTACCCTCCCATCCTTTGCCTTGATTCCCTCCTCACTGAAGGAGAGGGTCTATCGAGCGGATGGAGTCGATCTCGGGGTCAAGCAGGGCCAAGGGCTTTTTCATCGGCTTCGGTTTCAAGGCCCAGGAGGTCCTTAAAAGAATCAATCTCTAAGGGCTCAATTGACCGAAATCCAACCGATCGGTTTTGACCATGGTCCCTCGCCTTTTCACCCAAACCCGGTACTTTCGAGACCTTCGGGGTCGAATCGACCCGGTTTAAACCCATTGGCTCTTTGACGGAGACCTAACGCTACCCTGCGCAAAAGATGCGTAATGAGTCAAGCCCTCGGGGATAAAAAAGGGGAAAAGATATTCATTCCGACCGTCTCTCCCTTTTCCCAGTAGAGGTCTTAATCAAAATATGTTATCCAGAATGGAGGAGAGGCAAAGGAAGGCCTCCGATTCAAATCGGGAGGACCTGATGGATGAGACATCGAGCTTGAGGGGAGGGATGACCATGAAGGCCTATCGTTGGCTTTTTGCGTTCCTGCTGGCCTTCGTTCTCTCCGGCTGTGCCAAAGGCGGGACCCATCTCATTCCCATTCGGTATGAACCCCAAAGGGATTTCGCCTCCCTTTCGGCGAGGATCGGGCCGACCCTGGGTCTGGTCGACTTCCGGGATGAGCGACCCGACCCGCTCTATATTGGCCGCCACACGCCCTACGAAGGCACGCCGTCCTATTTCAAGAGCGATCCCTTTCCCCTGTCTCAGGCGATGATGGAATCGATCTCCCGAACCCTATCGCGCTTCGGGGTGAAGACCCTCTCCATCCCGAGCTGGGATGGGAAACCGGAGTCCCTGAAGGGGATCGAGGCCGATTCCGTCCTGAGGGTGGAGATCCGGAGGTTCTGGACCGAGGGACGGGCGGCCGCGTTTCGGACCCACGCCAAGACCTCGGTTCATCTGGTGATCCACCTCGGAGTGAAGCGGGAGGGGAAGGTCTTCACGAGGAATGTCGAGGTAGAAAAGGAAGGGACCTGGGCCAGATTGACCCCCCAGAGGGTCGAGGCCCTGGTCAATCAGGCCCTGGCCGAGATCCTTGATGCCTTTTTTGCCAACCCTTATTGAACAAGACAAAGGAACGATGAACGACCTCCGCCCACGAAAGACGAAGATCGTCTGTACCCTCGGTCCCGCGAGCGAATCCCCGGCCGTCCTCAAATCGCTGATCCAGGCCGGGATGGACGTGGTCCGGCTCAATTTTTCTCACGGAACGCACGAGGAGCATCTCAACAAGATCAAGGAGATCCGGAGGCTCTCCGACCAACTTCAGAAGCCTGTGGCCATCCTTCAGGACCTTTCCGGACCGAAGATCCGGGTCGGCAGGGTGAAGGAGGGAGGCGTGGAATTGAAACGGGGTGAGAAATTCACCCTGACCAACCGGAAGATCTCGGGAGATGAGAGAGGCGTCTCTGTCAACTATGCGTCTCTTCCAAGGGAGGTGAAGGCTGGAGACACCCTCCTCCTGGCCGATGGGGCCATCGAACTTCAGGTCCTGAAGAGCAATGGCCAGGACATCGAGTGCCAGGTGACGGTGGGAGGACGGCTCACCTCTAACAAGGGGATCAACTTTCCGACCGGCACGATCCGTATCTCCCCCTTTACCAAGAAGGACAGAGACGATCTTCTCTTCGGCCTTCGGAACGGTGTGGACATGGTGAGCCTCTCCTATGTGAAGGATGCGGGGGATATCGAGAGGGTGAAGGGTTTCTTGAAGAAATATTCCTCCTCCCTTCCGGTCATCGCCAAGATCGAGAGGAAGGAGGCCCTGGAGAGGATCGACGAGATCCTCTCGGTCTCCGATGGCATCATGGTCGCCCGTGGAGATTTGGGCGTGGAGACTCCGATTGAGAAGATCCCCAATGTTCAGAAGAGGCTGATCCTGAAGGCCAACGGCCTGGGAAAGCCGGTGATCACCGCGACCCAGATGCTCCGGTCGATGGTCGATCAGAACCGGCCCACCCGGGCAGAGGTGACCGATGTGGTCAACGCCATCTACGACGGGACCGATGCGGTCATGCTCTCGGAGGAGACGGCCATTGGGCGGTTCCCCGTGGAGACGGTCCGGATGATGGCCAAAATCGCCACGGCGGCCGAAGAGGAATTCCCCCACCATCGGTTTATCGAGAGAGGAAGCGAAGGGGAGGGCGGCCTTCCAGAGGCGATCAGCCATGCGGCCTCGATCCTCTCCGAGAGGGTGAAGGCCGTGGCCATTGTCGTTCCCACGGAGTCTGGGAGCACGGCACGATGGGTGTCGAGGTTACGTCCGCGGCAGCCCATCCTCGCCCTGAGCCGCCATTATTCCACCGTCAGAAGCCTCAATCTCTGTTGGGGGGTCTATCCGATCCTCGTCTCCGATTGGAGGGACACGGACGATATGCTCGAGCGGGCGAAACAGGTCCCCAAGAAGATCGGGATGGCCTCCAAAGGGGACCGGATCGTCATCATCGCGGGGGTTCCCATCAGCATCCCCGGCACCACCAACTTGATCAAGGTGGAGGTCGTGGAATAAAATGGAGGGCATCCGCTTTTAGCACCGCAAGAGGCGAGACGATGGCTTGGCAGGACGATGATTACGGGAGAAGGTCGAGGCCTCCGACGATGGAGGAGGTCCTGGGTGGCGTTCGGGAAAGGTTCAGGGGGTGGGGAAGCAGAAAATTTCTCATCGCCCTCTTGGCCCTTCCAGTCCTCCTCTGGCTGGCCTCCGGGATTTACATCGTCGGTCCGGGCGAGGAAGGGGTGGTCCGGCAGTTCGGAAAGGAGGTGGACCGGACGCCTCCTGGGTTGCGGTACCGGCTTCCCTGGCCCATTCAGACCCACAACGTCGTCCACCTGACCAAGGTGAGACGGGCCGAGATCGGTTTCAGGACGGACCCCTATTCTGGAAAGGTGAAGCCCGAGCCGAAGGAGGCCCTGATGCTCACCGGCGACGAGAACATCGTCGATGCCCAGCTCTTCGTCCAGTATGTGGTGAAAGACCCCTCCCAGTTTCTCTTCCGCGTTCGAAATCCGGAGGCGGTCTTGAAGTCCTCCGCGGAGGTCGCCCTCCGGAGCGTCGTGGGAAGAAATACGATCGACTTCACCATGACCGAGGGCCGGGTGGTCGTTCAGGACGAGATCAAGAAGTACCTTCAGGCCCTTCTCGATGAATACGAGACGGGACTGATGGTGACTGAGGCGAGGCTCCTCGTGGTAGATCCGCCCGAGGAGGTCAAGGATGCCTTTCACGATGTGGTCAGGGCGTGGGAAGACCGGGAGCGATTGGTTCGGGAGGCGGAGGGTTACCGGGAGGACCTCATTCCCAAAGCCAAAGGGGAGGCCGCCCAGATGGTCCAGGCTGGAGAGGCCTATAAGGAACAGCGGGTGATCCGGGCCCAGGGAGATGCGGGCCGATACTTGGATGTCCTCAAGGCCTATCGAAAAGGGAGAGAGGTCACCCGGGAGCGGCTCTATCTGGAAACCCTCGAGAAGATCCTGGCGGGTAAGGAGAAGTATATCCTCCCCCCCGACGGAGGCTCGGTCCTCAAATGGCTTCCGCTCAAAGAAGGGGCTTCCGTCAAAGAGAAGGAAGGAAAAAAGGAGTAGGCGATGAATGGAAGGAAACGGATGGCCACGATCCTCCTGGTCTTGATCACCCTTCTCCTCCTTTCCGGCTCCGCCTTCACGATCGACGAGAAGGAACAGGCGATCATCACCCAGTTCGGAAAGTATGTCCGGACGATCAAAGAGCCGGGGTTGCACTTTAAGATCCCCTTCATTCAAAAACTGCACCTCTTCGACAAACGGGTCCTCACCACGGATGCGGCCGCGGTGGAGTATATCACCCTCGACAAGAAAAGGGTGGTCGTCGATCACATCTCGAGGTGGAAGATCGAAGACCCCTTGGAATTCTACCGGAGCGTGAGGACCGAAGCAGGGGCGCTGGCCAGGCTTGAGGATATTCTCGTGGCCCGTTTAAGGCAGGAGATCGCCAAACACACCTTCATCGGGTTTATCCGGGAGGAGAGGGAGAAGATCGTGGAGGCGGTTGCCAGGGATGCCCATGAACTGGCCAAGCGTTTCGGCATAAGGGTCATCGATGTGAGGATCAAGCGGGCCGACCTCCCCAAGGAGGTCCAGGCCAGCGTCTATGCCCGGATGCAGGCGGAACGGCATCGGATCGCCAAGCGTTATCGCGCAGAAGGAGAGCAGCGGGCCAAGGAGATCCGGGCCGAGACCGACAAGGAGCGGGAGATCATCCTCGCCAAGGCCTATCAGCAGCAAATGAAGCTTATCGGGGAAGGCGACGCCCGGGCCACCGAGATCTATGCCTCCGCTTACGAACAGGACGCGGAGTTTTACTCCTTCCTCCGGAGGCTTCAGGCCTACGAAAAGTTCTTCGAGGGAAAGACGACCGTCCTCCTCGAGTCAGATTCCGAACTCCTCAAATACTTCCGAAGCCCCCGCCCCTCGGGCAAATAAGTCTGTTAGAGGCGAGCCCTTTAAGGGGGGAGGAACTTCTCTCCCTGCTCCTATCCTGTTCATGGACACTCCCTGACGTTTGGAACGGGTCCGGAGGGAGGGCGATCCGGACAGACGGGGGATTGGGTGACCCAGAGGGGGCGATGGACGGAGGCATCTGCCTCGGAGGACGAAAGAGGGGGCTCAATGAAATTTTATCGATTGATCAAACCGGAGGTCCAGGCCTTAATCGAAGAGAGAAGATGGGCCGAGTTGAAAGAGGCCCTGAAGGGAATCGCGGTCCCGGATATCGCCGATCTGTTGCTCGATCTGGGAAAGAAGGACCGGATCATCCTCTTCCGCCTCTTGCCCAGGCCATTATCTTCCGAGGTATTTACCTATTTGGAGTCGAGCCACAAGGATGCCCTCCTCAAGGAGATGACGGACGGGGAGACCCGCTCTCTTCTGGCCGATCTCAGCCCGGATGACCGCACCGAGATCTTCGAGGAGCTCCCGGGACAGGCCACCCAGAGATTGCTCAACCTCCTCGATCCCGAGGACCGGAAAGAGACCCTGAAACTGCTTGGCTATCCCGAAGAGAGCGTGGGGAGGCTCATGACCCCGGACTACGTGGCCATCCGCCCCGAGTGGACGGTGGAGGAGGCCCTCAACCATATTCGGACGAGGGGGAAGGACAGCGAGACGATCAATGTCGTCTACGTGGTCGATCCCTCCTGGAAACTGTTGGATGACCTTCCCCTTCGACGCTTGATCCTTGCCAGGCCGTCCGATCCGGTTGAACAGATCATGGATCATGCCTTCGTCAGCATCTCCGCCTACGAAGACCGGGAGAGGGCGGTCCGGCTCATCCAGCACTACGACCTCGACGTCCTTCCGGTCGTCGATTCGGAGGGGATCCTGGTCGGCATCGTGACGGTCGATGACGTCATGGACGTGGCCGAGGAGGAGGCGACCGAGGACTTTCAGAAGGTGGCCGCCGTTGCCCCGTTGAAGATGAACTATCGGGAATCGAGCATCTGGTCTCTTTACCGGAAACGGGTCGGGTGGCTCATCGCCCTGGTGCTGGTCAACCTGGCCTCCTCGGGGGTGATCGCGGCCTACGAGGAGACCCTGGCCTCGGCGATCGTCCTGGCCTTCTTCATCCCCCTCCTGATCGACAGCGGTGGGAATACGGGCAGCCAGTCGGCAACCTTGATCGTCCGGGCCATCGCGATGGGCGATGTCAAACTGCGGGAGTGGTTCTGGGCCGTCAGCCGGGAGATCGGGGTGGGCCTCCTCCTCGGGTTGACGATGGGCGTGGGGGCTTGGTTGCTCGGGGTCTTCAAGGGAGGATACGAGATCGGGATCGTCGTTGGATTATCCATGGCCTCGATCGTGGTGGTCGCCAACCTGGTCGGGGTCGTCCTCCCCTTTCTGCTGAGTCGACTTCGAATGGACCCCGCGGTGGCCAGCAGCCCCCTGATCACCTCCATCGCTGACGCCGTCGGTTTAGCGATCTATTTCTCCATTGCCACCTGGGTGCTTCGCACCCCCGGATGAAGCTGGGCTCAGGGTTGAGAGTCCCTCTGTTCGGGTAGGGTCAAGGATCATTCCACAGGCGAGGATTCGAGTAGACATCCCATCGTTCCGGGAGAAAGGAAGCGTGGGCCATGCGTCGCTGGCATTCGATGGAGGCAGAGCAGGTTCTTCAGCATCTCGAGACGAACCTCGAGCAGGGGCTGAGCGAGGGAGAGGTTCAGAGGCGCCTCCGGAGATATGGCTTCAATGAATTGAGAAGGGAAGAACGGATCTCTCCCCTTTCCCTCTTCTTCCGCCAGTTCAAAAACCCCCTTCTGATCATCCTCATGGTGGCCATCGGGCTTTCCGGCCTGGTGGGAGAGGCGGTCGATGCGGCCATCATCGCTGTCATCCTCCTCTTCTGCGTCCTCCTCGGCTTCATTCAGGAGTACCGGGCCGATCGGGCCCTGGAGGCCTTGAAGAGGATGCTCACCCCGACGATCACCGTGAGAAGGGAGGGCAGAGAGAAGGAGGTCACGATCAGGGAGTTGGTCCCGGGAGATCTTCTGGTCCTGGAGGCAGGAGACCGGATCCCGGCGGACGGAAGGATCGTGGAGAACCACTTCCTGAGATGCGACGAGGCCGCTCTGACCGGCGAGTCCATTCCCGTCGAAAAGGAGATTGCTCCCTTGCCCGAAGGGGTGAGGGCTGGCGATCGGAGGAACATGGTCTTTGCGGGCACCAGCGTCACCTTCGGAAGGGGGATGGCCGTCGTCACCTCCACCGGGATGGAGACCGAATTGGGAAGGATCGCCGGACAGGTGACCTCGGTCAGGGCGGAGAAGACGCCACTCGAGCGAAGGACGGAGGAGATCGGAAAGTGGCTCGGAATCGGCGCCCTTTCGGTCTGTTTTTTAGTGGCCGCCTTCAGCATCCTCCGGGAGGCCCTCACCGGAAGGGTCGATTTCCCCTTCCTCGTCCGGATGGCGATGTTCACCGTGGCCTTGGCCGTGGCCGCGGTCCCAGAAGCCCTCTCCGCCATCGTGACCGGCGCCCTGGCGATCGGAATGCGGCAGATGGCCAAGAAGAATGCTCTGATCCGTAAGATGCCCGCGGTCGAGACCCTGGGCTGCACCACGGTGATCTGCACGGATAAGACCGGCACCCTCACCAGAGGCGAGATGACGGTGCGGAGGATATGGGCCGGAGGCCGTTGGGTGGAGGTTTCGGGCTCGGGTTATGCGCCGCAGGGAGAGATGAGAGGGTCGGGCCTTCTCCATCCGGAAGACCTTCCCGGCCTCCGGCTCCTCCTCCTGGGAGGGTTGCTCTGCAATGACTCCTCTTTGGAGGCCGAGGAGGGGAGATGGACCATCAAGGGCGATCCCACGGAAGGGGCCCTGGTGGTGGCAGCGGTCAAGGCGGGGATGCGCCAGGAAGAGACGAGGCGCGAGAACCCGAGGATCGAGGAGATCCCCTTCAGCTCCGAAAGGAAGAGGATGACGACCATCCACCAGATGAAAGACGGCCGAAGGCTCGCCTTCATGAAAGGGGCTCCCGAAGAGGTTCTGGCCAAGTGTGAACGGTGGATGGTGGAAGGGGAGCTCCGACCCCTGGGAGAGGCCGAGAGGGCGGAGATCCTCAAGGCGAACGAGGAGATGGCCCGGGATGCCTTAAGGGTCCTCGGGTTCGCTTACAAGGAGTGTCTGGAAGGAGCCGGATGTGAAATCGAATCGGTCGAGGCCGGGATGGTCTTCCTCGGGCTGGCAGGCATGATCGACCCGCCCAGGGAGGAGGCGGTCGAGGCGATCCGGGTCTGTCAACAGGTGGGCATCAAGCCGGTGATGATCACGGGCGACCACAGGATCACGGCCCTCGCCATCGCCAAGGAGATGGGGATTTACCGCGAAGGCGATTCGATCCTGACAGGCGAGGAGCTGGAGCGGATCTCGGAGGAGGAACTCACCGAGAGGGTCGATCGCATCACGGTCTACGCCCGGGTCTCCCCTTTGGACAAACTGAAGATCGTCAAGGCCTGGAAACGGAGGGGGGAGGTCGTCGCCATGACGGGCGATGGTGTCAACGATGCGCCCGCCCTGAAACAGGCCGACATCGGGGTGGCCATGGGGATCACGGGCACGGAGATCACCAAAGAGTCAGCCGACATGATCCTGACAGACGATAATTTTGCGACGATCGTGACGGCCATCGAACGGGGACGATGGATCTACGACAATATCAAGAAGTATCTGATCTACCTCCTCGAGAGCAATGTGGTGGAGGTGACCTTTGTGGGCGGGATGGTGATCCTGCTCGGACCGGAATATCTTCCGATCCTTCCTGCGGCGATCCTATACATCAATCTGGCCACCGATGGGCTGCCGGCCCTTGCCCTCGGGGTGAGTCCCCCCGACCCAGACATCATGCAGAGACCCCCTCGGGACCCCAAAGAGAGCGTCTTCACTTGGGACGTGAAGGCCTTCGTCCTGATGATCCTCGTCGTCGAGATCCCGATCCTCTCGTTTCTCTTCCTGAGGGAGCTTTCCGATCTGACCCACGGGAGGACGTTGATCTTTTTCTTCTTCGTCATCACGGAGCTGGTCATCGCCCTCCATCTCCGTTCCACCAAATATAGCGTCTTCACCGTGCCCCCGCACCGATGGCTCTGGATCGCCCTGGCCTGGGAGATCGTTCTCCTTTTGGCCATCCTCCAATTCCCCCGGTTGCTGGCCACCTTCGGGATCGACAAGCCCTCCCTCGAGGACCTCTGGATCATTTTTGGCGCTTGCGCGGTGCTCACGATCGGGATGGAGGTGGTCAAAGGCCTGGTGAGGAGAAGAGCCTCCTTCTTTAGGAAGGGGGATTCACTGGGCTAATATCCTGGCCATCTTCAAGAGCTCGAGGTCGAGGGGCTTCCTCTTCGAGGCCACGTCGCCGAGCGAGGTGAGGGTGATTTTCCCTTCCTGGAGGCCCACGAGCACCCCGCACTCCCCTCGGGCCAGGGTATCGGCGGCTGCCGAACCGAGGCGGGTTCCGAGGAGGCGATCGAAGGCGGTGGGCGTTCCGCCCCGTTGGACATAGCCCAGGATGGTGCTTCGCAGCTCGAAGCCGTGTTCGGGATGCTCCTGAAAATATTGGGCGAGCCTCCGGGCGTTATAGTAGGCGCCCTCGGCCACGACGATGAGGGCGTGGGACTTTCCCCGTTGGTAGGCCTCTCTCAGCTCCCTTGCCACCGCCTCTGGTGCGGTCTCGACCTCCGGGAGGATGATGGCCTCGGCGCCGCCTGCGATCCCGGTCATCAGGGCCAGATAGCCACAATCCCTTCCCATCACCTCCACGAGGATCGCCCTCTGGTGGGAGGAGGCAGTCACCTTGAGCCGATCGATGGCCTCGAGGGCGATGTTGAGGGCGGTGTCGACCCCGATCGTGATCTCCGACCCGTAGAGGTCGTTGTCGATGGTGGAGGCCACGCCGACCACCGGAAAGCCCTTGAGGGAGAGGGCATGGGCGCCTGTCTGGGACCCGTTTCCTCCGATCACCACCAGGCCTTCGATCCCCATCTGGCGGAGGAAGGCGAGGGCCTTCCCGATCCCCTCTTCGGTCTTGAACTCGGGGGATCGGGAGCTTCCGAGGACCGTGCCTCCGTGCTGGAGGATGTTGCTCACGTCCCTGGGCCCGAGCCGCCTTGCCCTGCCCGCGATCAATCCCGCAAAGCCCCTCTCGATCCCATAGACCTCCATGCCATGGCCGATGCCGGTTCGAACCACGGCCCGGATCGCCGCGTTCATGCCGGGCGCATCTCCTCCACTGGTCAGGACTGCGATTCGTTTCATCCGACAACGCCTCCGTTCCCGTTTCGATGGGCCGGGATTCAACCCCGTCGACGAAGGATCCACCCCTCACTCAACCCCGATCCAACATTCCGGAGAGTTCCTTCCGGAGCTGATCCGAGGAGAGAAAGTGGATCCCTTTCATGCCCATCGAGATCGCGGCCTCCACGTGGGTTTTCATGTCGTCGATGAAGAGGATCCTTCCGGGTTCGACGCCTGCCCACTCGATGGCCCTCTGGAAGATCTCCTTGGCCGGTTTTTTCCATCCCACCTCGTGGGAGAGGATCCACCGCTCCAGTTCCCTCACCACGGGGAATTTGGAGAGGATGTAATCGAAATGGAGGGGGTTGGTGTTGGAGACGAGGCCGAGCCTCTTTCTTCCTTTCAACGCCCGGATCGTCTCGCTCACCTCCACGTCCTCCCAGAAGATGTCGTTCCAGATGGGGGCGAACTCCTCGAAGGAGAGGCCGAGCTGGAGTTCCTCCTTCAACGCGTTGAAGAAGCGGTCGGTCGTGATCCTCCCCTTTTCGTAATCGTTGATGGCCCCATGTTCGAAGTCGAAGAGGTAGGAGAAGATCCGTTGGGGATCCCGATAGGAGGGATTGGCCGTGTACCGGGAGAGCTTCTCGGCGATCTGATAATGATTGAAGGGCAGGATGACGTTGCCCAGGTCGAAGAGGATGACCTCGATCGGGCCCCGATCGGTGCTCATCGCGGCCTCCTGGGCGGATAGGCCTCCCGACGAAAATATCGTTCGATCGCCCGGGTCAGAGCAGGGATGGTATATACCTCCGGCTGAATATGAACCCTCAAACCCGCCTCCCTCGCGCTTTCGGCGGTCACCGGTCCGATGCAGGCGATGGCCACTCCTTTGAGTAAAGCCGGGACCTCCTCCCCTTTGAGGAGGTCGATGAAATGGTGGACCGTCGAGGAAGAGGTGAACGTGACGACGTCGACCTTCCTCTGCCCGAGGAGTTTTTTCAGCCGTATTGAGGCGCCCTTCGGTTTGACGGTCCGGTAGGCCTCCACCTGATCGACCCGGGCTCCCATCGATTGCAACCCTTCGGGCAGGACCTCCCTGGCCCTCTCCGCCCTGGCCAAGAGGATCCGTTTGCCCTCGATCCCTTTCCTTTTTAACCCTCTCAAAATCGATTCGGCCACAAACTGTTTTGGGATATACTCTACCCTGACCCCTCGCTTTCTTAAGGCCTCGGCCGTGGCCGGACCGATGGCACAGATCCTTGCCTTGGAAAGGGAACGAGGGGTCTTTCCCATCTCTTTCAATCGATCGAAGAAGAAGGCGACCCCATTGACGCTCGTGAAGATGATCCAGTCGTAGGATCGAAGAGAAGAGATCGCCCGGTCCATCCCCTCCCAGCTCCGGGGAGGGACGATTTCGATCATGGGCAAGGGGATCACCTCGGCCCCCAATCTTTCGAGCCGGGAGGCAAAATCGGCCGACTGCTCCCGGGCCCGGGTGACGAGGATCGTCTTGCCCGAAAGGGGTTTTTTCCTCACGGGGTTAGCGACCTCCCGTAGACTTGGTCGAGGATCTCCTTTGCCCCACGACCGAGAAGGATCTCCGCCAATTCGAAACCGACTCGCTCTGCCTCCTCGGGTCGGCCTTCGAGATGGTGTCGCAGAAGCCTCTTTCCGTCGATCGTCCCCACCAATCCGTCCATTTGAAGGAAGGAGCCCACGACTTGGGCAAAGGCCGCGATGGGCACCTGACAGCCCCCTTCCAGCCTCCTCAGGAACGATCTCTCCGCAAGGACGGCGAGGGAGGAGTCCCTGTCGTTCAGAAACCGGATCTTCTCCTCCACCCCCTCATCCCCTTTCCGGGTCTCGATCCCCAGGGCCCCTTGGCCGATGGCCGGAAGGGAGATCTCGGTCGAGAGAATCTCCGTCGCCCTTTCCAAAAGGCCGAGCCTTCTCAAACCCGCGCTGGCCAGGACGATCCCATCGAGGTCGCCCTTGGCGAGCTTTTTGAGACGGGTATCGAGATTGCCCCTGAGGGGGATCAATTTCAGGTCGGGCCTGAAGTGAAGCAGTTGGGCCTGGCGCCTGAGGCTGCTTGTGCCGATCTTGGCCCCTGGCGGAAGATCCTTCAGGCGCACGCCCTCTCTTGAAACGAAGGCGTCACGGGGATCCTCCCTGAGGGTGATGGCAGCCAGATGGAGGCCATCGGGAAGCTCTGTGGGGACGTCCTTGATGCTGTGGACCGCAAGATCGATCTCTTTCGCGAGGAGGGCCTCCTCGATCTCTTTCACGAAGAGCCCCTTGCCGCCGATCCTGGACAGAGGGGCATTCTGGATCTTGTCGCCCGTCGTTTTGATTCTGATCAGGGAGACCTTGAGACCAGGGTGTCTTGCTTCGAGCCTCTCCTTCACCCAGTTGGCCTGAAAGAGGGCGAGGGGGCTTCCCCGGGTGCCGATTTTCAGTTCACGAGGGACCATCCGGATCGAACGTCCTTTCTTTCCTCTCCCGTTGAGGGGCCTCCGGAAGCTGAAAGAGCGTCCGGAGGGCATCGACATAGAGGTTGGACATCCCCTCTTCGTCCTTGCCTTTGAGCCGGCTGATCGGACCGTGGAGGATCTTGTTGACGATGGCCAGGGTCATCGCCTCGAGGGATTGTCGCTCCTTCTCCGAGAGTTGGGGGTGGAGGGCGAGCATCTTGGCCACCTCCCTCTTTCGGATCTCTTCACACTTCTCCCTCAGGGCGACGATGGTGGGGGTGAGGTCGAGGGATTGGTACCACCGGACAAATTTTCCGACCTCCTCCTGAACGATCGCCTCCGCCTTCTGGGCCTCCTGCTGCCGGTCCTTCATATTCTCGTAAGCCACCTTCTGGAGGTCGTCGATGTTATAGAGGTAGACATTTTCCAGCTCTCCCACCGCCGGTTCGACATCCCGGGGATCGGCGATGTCGATGAAGAAGATCGGCCTCTGTTTTCGGATCCTCATCAATTTTGAAATTTGGGATTGGAGGAGGAGGTAGTGGGGAGAATCGGTGGCGCTGATCACAATATCGGCCCTCTTCAACCCTTCCTCCAGTTGATCGAAAGGGAGGGCTTCGGCCTGGAATTCGGAGGCCAGAGCGAGGGCCCGTTCAAAGGTTCGATTGACCACGAGAATCTTTCCGACCCCTTGAGCCAGAAGGTGCCTCGCCGCCAATTCGGCCATCTCTCCCGCGCCGAGCAAGAGGACCGTTCGTTGCTTCAGGCTCTCGAAGATCCTCTGGGCCAATTCGACGGCCACGGAGCTTACGGAGACCGCGCTGTTGCCGATGCGGGTTTCGGTCCTCACCCGTTTGGCTACGTAGAAGGCACGATGGAGGAGTCGGTGGAGGATGAGGCCAGAGGCCTTCGACTCCGCCGCCATGGCGTACGCGGACTTGAGTTGCCCAAGGATCTGAGGCTCGCCGACCACCATCGAGTCGAGGCTGGAGGCGACCCGGAAGAGGTGTCTCACCGCCTCTTCCCCGAGTTGATGGTAGAGGTTTTGTTCAAACCGGTTCAAAGGGATGCCGTGAAAATCGGAGAGAAAGGCCTTGAGATCCCGGATCGTCCTTTCGGTCTCGCCCGAGACCCCGTAGAGTTCCACCCGATTGCAGGTGGAGAGGATCATGCCCTCTTTCAACGAGGGGAGGGACCGAAGGCGCGCCAGGGCGGTCTCCATCTCGGACTCCTGAAAGGCCAACTGTTCCCGGAGGTCGATGGGCGCTGTCTTGTGGTTCAGACCGAGGAGGACGAGTTCGTGCATACGGATCCGGCACCTTCGGATGGGCTTGGGTCAGGGCTCCCAGTTCGCATAGGTGTGGAGCCCCGGCAGGAGGAGGTTGACGCCTAAAAACGTGAAGAGGACGGAGAAAAAGCCAACGATGGCCATGATCGCGGCCTTTCTCCCCCTCCAGCCGACCGTCAGGCGCTGATGGAGCATGGCCGCATAGAGGAACCAGGTGATGAGCGACCAGGTCTCCTTGGGGTCCCATCCCCAGTATCTTCCCCAGGCGTATTCGGCCCAGACCGCACCCGTGATGATGCCGAGGGTGAGCATGGGAAACCCGAAGGTGAGGGCCTGGTAGTTGAGGTCGTCCAGGACCTTGAGCGAGGGGAGCCTCCTTGCCAAGGCCCCGACCTTTTTCGATTTGAGTTGGTGTTCTTGAACGAGATAGAGGACCCCGCACCCGAAGGCCAGCGTGAAGATGGCGTTTCCGAGAAAGGCGAAGAAGACGTGGAAGGGATGCCAGAAGCTTCTCAGTACGGGGGCCAAGGGGAGGACCTCCTTGGGGAGGGCATAGGCGAAGAGCATGAGGATGAGGGCGATGGTGGTGAGAAAGGCCCCGAGGACCTTGATCGGGTATCTCACGGTGGCCATCAACAGGATCCCGACGATCATCCAGGCATAGAAGGAGAGCGATTCATGAAGGTTGGTGACCGGGGTATATCCGGCCTCGAGGTAGCGGGCGATCAGGGCGAAGGTATGAAAGACAAAGCCGAGGATCACCATCCCCGAAGCCAGCTTGGAAAGGAACTCCCTGAAGAAGAGGATATAGGCGAGGTAACCCAGGGTCCCGAGGAGGTAGAGGAGCGTCGCTATTTGGAAGAAGGTCACGTTCATCAGACCTAATTTTACCACTTTTTGGTCAATTGATGAAACTGGAGGTTTAGGACGAGATAGAACAGGGGATGGATCCAAGGCCTCTTCAATACCCTCCTGTAGATCGAGGGGAGAGAAAAGACCTCCTTCCAGACCCTCCGCATCCCCCTTTGGAGTTCCTCGACGGACATCCGCAGGGGTTTGTAGACGACATTGAGGGAGTCGTATTTCTCCCAATCCCTGCAGAAGATCCTGCCCTCTCTTTCCAACCGTTGAAACGATTCCGTGCCGGGATAAGGGGCCATGATGAAGGTGAGGGCCCAGTCCAGTTTGGCCTCGTTGCAGAAATCGATGATGCGCTGAAAGACGCCCGGGTCATCGTCGTCCAGGCCCACGATGAAGGTCCCCATGATGCCGATGCCGTGGTCATGGATCCTCTGGACGGCTTCGAGATAGCGCGAGGGTTGATTGAATCCCTTGCCCATCGTCTGGAGATTCTTGAGGGAGAAGGACTCGAAGCCGAGATTGATGGCGATGCACCCGCTTTCGGCAAAGCCTTTGAGGAGCTTCGGATCGAAGGCGATCGAGACCGGAGCATGGCCATACCAGAGCAGGTCATACGATTTCAGCAGGGAGACCAGCTCGAGGGCAAACCGTCGGTCTCCGGCGATATTGGAATCGATGATATAGAGGAGCCTCCTCTTGAGAAAGTAAGGCAGATCGCGATTGAACAAGGAGAGGACCCTCTTCAACCATGGGTCCATGACAGGCCCTTTTTGGAAGAGGGTCGACAGCTCCCGATCGATCTCTTGGAGGGGACGGCTCCGGTACCGATAACCGAAGAAAAGGGAGACGCCGCAGAAGTCGCAATGATGAGGGCATCCCCTGGTCGTTTCCAGAAGTTTCAGGGGGAAATAGGATTGGCTCTTAAGCAGCTCTCTTCTCGGGAGGGGGAGCGAGGCGGGATCGACCAATCCTTCGGCCCGGTAAATCTTTTTTAATTGTCCCCTTCTAAGGTCTTCGATCACCGAGGGCCAAATCCCTTCTGCCTCGCCCACGACCACGGCATCGACGTGCTGGAGGGCCTCCTCCGGAAGCAGGCTCGCATGAACCCCCCCCATGACCACCGGGATCCCCCTCTGCTTGAACGCTTTGGCAATCTGGTAGGCCCGGGGGGCCGAAGGGGTCTGGGCCGTGAGGCCCACCAGGTCGACCTTCTCGTCGAAGTCGATCTTTTCGCAGGCCTCATCCACGATCTTGACCTCGATCTCCGGAGGGGTGACCGCGGCCACGTAGGGGAGGTTGAGAAAGCCGAGTCGGAAGAGAAAGGCCTCTTCCTTCTTCCTCTCCCTCTCGGGCGCGACGAGGAGGATCTTCATCGATTCAAACTTAACCGATTCCGCGTCTTCAAGACAAGAAGGTGGCTCCAAAGGGGAGAGATTCTAAAAAAGCGGGCTTTCAGGGGGATCTTTTCAGCCTGTCAACACTCCATGAAACTCCTGAGCTTCTCCGCACGGCTCGGGTGGCGCAGTTTTTTTAGGGCCTTCTCCTCGATCTGACGGATCCGCTCCCGGGTGACCTTGAATTCCTGGCCCACCTCCTCGAGGGTGTGGTCATGCTCCTCGCCGATCCCGAACCGCATCCTCAGGATCTTCTCCTCCCGCTTGTCGAGGGTGGAGAAGACATGCTGGATCTGCTTGGTCAGGTTGGCACTGATGGTCGCATCCTGAGGCGAGAGGGAATCTTTGTCTACAATAAAATCTTCCAGACGGCTCTCCTCCTCGTCGCCAATGGGCGTTTCGAGGGAGATCGTCTTCTTCGTGGCCTTTAGGATCTTTTGAAGGTGGGAGAGGGAGACGCCCATCCTCTCGGCGATCTCCTCGAGGGTCGGTTCCCTTCCGATCTCCTGGACCAGGGCCTGGGAGACGCGGTTCAGTTTGTTGATCACCTCGATCATGTGGACGGGGATGCGGATGGTGCGGGCCTGATCGGCGATGGCCCGGGGGATGGCCTGGCGGACCCACCAGGTCGCATAGGTGCCGAACTTGTATCCCCGGCGGTATTCGAACTTCTCCACCGCCCTCATCAACCCGATATTGCCCTCCTGGATCAGATCGAGGAACTGAAGTCCCCGATTCATATACCGCTTCGCAATGGAGATCACCAGCCTCAGGTTGGCTTTGATCAATTCGGTCTTGGCCTCCCGGACCTGGTGTTCGGCCCTTTCGATCGACCGGATGGCCTCTTTGAGCTCCCTCGAGGAGAGGCCGCATTCCCGTTCGATCTGGCGGATTCTCTGCTGGAGGTGGCGAGCGATTCGGGCCCTTTGCCCACCGACCGTCGGCCTCGGTTCTCCCACCTTTCTCCACTCCTGATGGGCCTTCTCGAGCTCGATATGGAATTGTTTCAGCCTTTCGACGATTCGATCGATCTGTCCCTCTTTGAGGTTGATCCGTTTAAAGAGGCGGATCACCTCCTCCTGTTTTTTCTGGATCTCCGCCTCGATCGCCCTCTTCGAAGCGCTCCTTTTCAGGGTTTTCCATCTCCTCTGGAGTTTTCGAAGGGCCTCGGTCTCCCTCCGGATTTTATCGATGAGGTAGAGCAGCCTTCGCTTTAGGTACCGCTCTTCTCTCACCATGTCGCCTTCATCTTCGACCTCGCTGGTGATCTCGCCGACCCTCATGTTGCCCATCCGGAGCCCCTCCCCGAGGGCGATGATCTCCTGGATGGCCACGGGGCAGTTGAGGACGATGCGTAGGATCTCTTCCTTTCCACTTTCGATTCGCTTGGCCACCTCCACCTCTCCCTCGCGGGTCAACAAGGGGTAAGAGCCCATCTCTTTCAAATAGATCTGAACGGGATCGACCGATTTGACCTGGGAGTTTAAGGAGTCGGCCTCAGGCTCCTCATCTTCGGATAAGGAGGGACCTTCTTCCTCGAGGTCAATGACCGGAAGTTCGTCGAGAAACTCGATGCCCAGGTCTTCGGAAAGGGGGGCTGGATCGTCTCCGTTAAACTCGAGGAGGTCGGTCATCTCTGGGTCCCGATTTTCCATATCTTTCTCCTCTCCTGTTGGATCGGTTTTGACCCTAATTTAACGACTCCCGTTGAGGAAATAATCGGGCCAGGTGGGACGATGAATCTTCTAAGGATTATTAATAAAAAAAACCGCAACCGAGGCCTCCGAGCCCCTTTTTGCGGTTTTTTTTCTATCGATGCCTCATCCCCGAGTTCATCTTGGGCAACTATAATCGATTCTCCAAAAGATATCAAGAGGATTTGGATAGATTCCGATGGGAGCCGGAAGGTCTCCTCATCGATTTCGAAGGGCCTTAACCAGAAAGGTTTGGGCCCCGAATCCCCTCTCCATGAATCTTCCGAGGCACTATAAAGGAACGAAGGGATCTTTCTCCAGGTGTTCTCGCCATAGCGGTAGAGACCCGCCGGGGGGAAAGGCCAGAAGGGCGGTCGATTTGGCCGTGGGGAGATACCGCTTATCCCTTTTGTGCCCCCTTTGTCAACAAAAGATCCCTTGATTCTGGAGGGGTTTTGGGTAAAGAATGCTATCGGTCATCCATCTCGGCATTCGCCACCTTGGGGAGGGGTCGGTTATGTTTGACATCTTGCTCACCGAAGAGGAGAAATGGCTGAAACAGGAAGTGCGGAGGTTCGTGAAAGAGAGGGTTCCGAGCTCCTTGATTCGGGCGATGGATGCGGAAGAGGTGAGGTATCCGAAGGAGTACATGGAGGCCCTGGCCTCGGAAAACCTCCTCGGGCTTCGATTTTCGAAGGAGTGGGGCGGAAGGGGAATGAGTTGGACCGCAGAGGTAGCGGCGATCGAGGAGATCGGGGTGCTCGGCTCGGGCATGGCCTGCCTCTATTCCCTGGTGAGCATCGTGGGCGAGGCGATCCACGAGTTCGGCACTCCCGAACAGAAGGAGAGGTACCTCAAGCCCACGATCGAAGGAAAGCTCTGCTGCGCCGAGGCCCTGACCGAGCCCAGGGGCGGTTCGGACTTCTTCGGGGCCACGACCCTTGCGAGAAGGGACGGTGATGATTTTATCCTCAGCGGCCAGAAGAGGTTCGTGGTGGGCGCCGAAGGGGCCGACTACTTTCTGGTCTATGCCAAGACCGCGCCCGAGGCAGAGCCCCATAAGTCGATCTCCTGCTTCATCGTCGAGAGGAAGATGGGGGTCGAGGTGAAACATGTCTACGGGCTTCTTGGCTCCCGTGGAGGAGGGACAGGCCGTCTCTATTTCAGGGACACCCGTGTGCCGGCCAGCAACCTGGTAGGGCCCTTAAACGGAGGTTTTCTCGTCTTCAACCGGATGATGATCCCCGAACGACTGACAACCGCGGCCGGGGCCCTGGGCATGGCAAGGTGCTGTTTGGAGATCGCCACCCGTTACAGCCACAGGAGAAAGGCCTTCGGCGAGCCCATCCGGAGGTTTCAGGCGGTCAGTTTCAAAATCGCCGATTCGATCGCGAGATTGGATGCCGCAAGAAGCCTCGTCTATGTGACCGCAAAGCATGTCGATTCAGGGCTCGATTCGAGGAGGATGGTCTCCGAGGCCAAGAAGATCTCGACGGAGATGCTCTGGGAGGTCGTCAACCATTCGATGCAGGTGATGGGCGGCATCGGGTATACGAACGTCTATCCCATCGAGCGCTTCTTCCGGGATGCGAGGCTCCAAATGATCTGGACCGGGACGAACGAGGTGATGAACCTCCTCATCCAGCACGAGTATTATAAAGAGGTGTTGGAACAGACGGGCCAGGCGAGGGATGTCGAGGCCGATGCCGGCGACTTAGAAGGCGACGAAGAGAAGGTCTATGAATGAGAGGTTGAATCATTTTTTCAATAGCCATTGAAAAATGATGCTTGAAAGTCCAACGATTTTCATAGAAAATGGTCTATGAGGTAAAGAGGGCTTGAAAGCCCTATCCCATTTGAAGGATGAAAAGAGGCAGAGGTGTCAAGTCGTTTAATCGAACTCTTTGAAGATAAAAACCTTGTTGAGAAGATCAAAAGGCGGTTGCCTTACCTGTTTCAATTGGCCGACTTGGAAAGTTCCAGAGCAAGCTTGATAGGAATGGAGGTCGGTTCAATTCGTGAAAAAATCATCGTCGCTCTTCTCATGTATAAGTTTGGCGAAATGAATGTTGAAACGGAAATCCCAATTACAGAACGGGAGGTGGATGCCAAATTATTCGGACAGCCGATATCTATCAAGACGATCACCGGAAAGGCATTTAGCGGTGTCAAATTGATCTGGACCGTTGATCCTGAAAAGGCAAGGGAATTTCGTGAACATTACTACCCCCATTTCGACATCCTTTTGGTGCAAATCAATTGGGGTCATACAGGTGGTTTTTTTTACATTCCCATTAGTATTCAGAAGGAACTTTTTGATAAAATAGGCAGAGAGAATTACATTAAACTTCCAAAACCTGGAACAAACCCAAGGGGAGTCGAAATCACCAAAGAGGCCTTATCGACCCTGGTTAAGGATGCTCGGACCATGAGCATTTCTATCCACTGGGAGAAAAGAAGGGTGCAGTTAAACCCATATCAAAGATGGGTTGATCTCTGGAAGGAAGAAGAAGATGGTGTTTAATCGCAGAAAAAATGGGACGAAAACAAGTCCTTTTGGTTCCCCCGGGAGAGTGGGACATGATTCTACCCCCTTTTACACAAGTAAATTATACGAAGGATTACCAAAAGAAGAGATCACCAAATATACCGAAAATTTCATTTCTCCCGAACTTCTCGATAAAATTTTTTCCAAGACAAGCGAACGGATGGAAGAACTACCCGATAGTAGCGTTCATCTTATGGTGACCTCTCCCCCTTATAATGTTGGGAAAGAATATGACGAGAATCTTACTTTAACCGAATATAGAGCATTTTTGAAAAGGGTATGGAACGAGGTTAAGAGAGTTTTGGTCCCCGGAGGTAGGGCATGTATCAATATTGCTAACTTGGGTAGAAAGCCTTATATCCCTCTACATGCTTTTGTTATTGAAGATATGATGGATTTAGGGTTTTTAATGAGAGGAGAAATCATTTGGAATAAGGCTTCGAGCGGGAGTCCCTCCACTGCTTGGGGGAGCTGGCTTTCAGCTAAAAATCCGACCCTGAGAGACATTCATGAATATATTTTGATCTTTTCAAAAGGTATGTTTTCTAGGGAAAATATTTTTAGAAGGCGGACCACCATCTCAAAAGAAGAATTTCTTGAATTCACAAAAAGTGTCTGGACATTTTATGCGGAACCAGCCACAAAGGTTGGACATCCCGCTCCTTTTCCTGTGGAGTTACCTTATCGACTGATCCAGCTCTATACCTTTGAAGGGGAGGTCGTTTTGGATCCCTTTATGGGGAGTGGACAGACCGCGGTGGCCGCGATCAAAACCAGGCGCCATTACATCGGATATGAGATCAACAAAGAGTACGTAAAACTGGCAGAGAGGCGGATTAAAGAATTTTTGTTAAATAACCAGCCGGATTTGTTTTCTTTGGCAAGAAAGGGCTCTGGTTGAAAAAAAAGAAATCTGGGATAGAATCCAAAGGCCGTTCGTGTCCTTTTAGACTTTTAAAAGTCTGTTTTCGTCTAGGATGATAACTGAATTGATGATAGAACTATGATTTATTCCCTTTACAGCCACGGGCGAAAGGCCTTACTTATCTTGAACTATGGCACCTCTGAAATCCGTTAAATTACCCCCAGGCGGAGGGATAGGTAAAATAACCGATAGTACCCCTACAGAAAAAAATTTTTCTTTTTTTTCCTAAAATATTATCCTATCAAGGGTCTTCCCTTTCAATCGAAATCCAGTGTCATGATCAAAAAGATTTTATGATTCAAAAAAGAGATTCCATCTGCATTACGGGGGTGGGGGTGGTCTCATCGATCGGGGTGGGGAAGGAGGCCTTCGTCTCTTCGTTGAAGGCTGGCCGATCGGGCATCGATGAGATTGAAACGTTCGATACCCGGTTCTCCCGGTCGAAAAAGGCAGGGATCGTCCGGAGCTTCGATCCAAAGGATTTCATCCCCGCAGGCAAGATCCGGCGTCTGGATCGGGCAAGCCAGTTTGCCATCGCTGCCTCGAAGATGGCCCTCACCGATGCAGGGTTTTCTGTCACGGATGAGAACCGGGATAGGGTGGGGGTCGTCCTGGGTTCGGGTTTCTGTGGGCTTTCGAGCTCCGAGGAGTTTCACAGGGGGCAGGTGTTAAAAGGTTTCTTGGATTTAAATCCCATGCTTTTTCCCAATACCGTCCCCAATGCGGCTTCGAGCCACGTCTCCATCGAACTGGGGATTCAAGGGGTGAATTCTACCCTTGTACAGTCTTTTTGCACGGCGGAGGCGGCCATCCTCTTCGCCTGCGACCAGATCCGAAAGGGCAGGGCCGATCTCATCCTGACGGGCGGGGTGGATGAGCTGAGCGAGTTTCTCTTCCGGGGGTTTTCGGACCTCCGCCTTCTCGCGAGGGATGAAGGCCATGGAGAGAGGTCCTGCCCTTACGATCGGACGAGGAACGGGATCGTACTGGGGGAGGGGTCAGGGGTCCTGGTGGTGGAGGCCGAGGCCCATGCCCAAGCAAGAGGTGCCAGGATCTACGGCTACATATTAGGGTATGGGCTGGTGGGCGATTCGGGGAGAGGAATTGGAGTCGAGGAGATCAGGCGGTCGGTCTTAAAGGCCATGAGAGGATGGGAGGGGATAAATGTCGATTACATCAGCGGCGCTGGAAATTCATCCAAGGTCCTGGACGCGATGGAGGCCAGGGGGATCAAGCTGGCCTTTCCCGATGGATATGGTCACATCCCGGTCACGTCGGTCAAATCGATGCTCGGAGAGGCCATCGCCTCGGGCGGGGTGAGGATGGTGGCCGAGGTGCTCTCCATGGAGCACGGCTTCATCCCGCCGACGATCCATTATCGATTCCCCGATCCGGATTGCGATCTCCGATATGTCACCCGGCCCGAGTTGGGTCGCCAGATCCGACGCCTTCTCCACCTGGGGATCTCCCCGGGTGATTGTTACGCGGCCATTCTCCTGGGACGATCATGGAACCCATAGCCGGCATTGGCCACCTCATCCTCCTCTTCACCCTGATCCATTTCACCCTGGGCCGGTCTTTCTCCGTCCTCTTTGCCATCCTCAATCAGATGCCTTTTTTCCTCTATTTTCCTCTCGCCCTCGCCTATGACTATGTCCAGATCCCTGTCTACGGCCTGCTCTTGGAACAATCGAGCAAGAGGCTCTTTCTCGTCCGGTGGCTTACCCGCAAAACCGAGAAGGTGATCGCCAGCCTTCAAGAGAGGCCCCTTATGAAGAGGGTGTTGTCCCTCGGCAATGTCGGCCTCATCCTCCTCTCCGCCCTCCCCATACGCGGTTTTGGAATCCTTTCGGGAAGCATCGTCAGTTTCTTCCTGAGGAAGGGAAGGCGGGAGGGGACCCTGCTTCTGATGACCGGTTCGGTGATCGGCATCTTCATCGTGATGGGGATCGCCAAAGGGGCGCTCAAGGTGTTATCTTTTATCCTGTGAGAGGGTTTATGACCGATCCCGGGATCTCCGGGTTTCTGTCTATTTCAGAGGATGGAGAAATCAACGCCCTTCATGAACCTGCCCCACGGCTTTCCTTTCAGGATGATCGATCGGGTCCTCGAGGTCGAGCCCGGGAGGCGAGCGGTTGCGGTTAAACAGGTGAGTATCGACGAACCCTACCTTCAGGGCCATTACCCGAAGGAGCCGCTCCTTCCCTCCCTGCTCATCCTGGAGGCCCTGGCTCAGACGGCGGGGATGGCCTTTCTTTCGTCCACCGAAGGGAAGGAAGGCGTGCCCTTTCTGGCCAAGGTGGAGACCTTTCGGGTCGATGGGAAGGTCCTTCCCGGAGATTCCCTGACGTTGGAGGCGGAGATCGAACATATCTTTTCGAACCTCGCCAAGGTAAGGGTGAGGGCGAGGGTTGAGGAAGAGGTGGTGGCCGAAGGGGTCGTGGTCCTGGCCAGAGGAACGGGATGAGGGAACGGATTTCGGAATCCGGGGTGATCGAGGATCGGGAGCTGGCCGAATACTACAGCCTCATGGCGAAGCGTCACATGAAGATCCCTTGCCGGAGGGTGCTCAGCCGGATCAAGGCAAAAGGCCTCCAGAGGGGGTTGGCCCTCGACGTCGGCACCGGACCCGGGATCTTCCCGATCTTTCTGGCAAGGGCGCTACCCGAGATTCGCTTTCAGGCGATCGACCTCTCTCCGGTGATGGTCGATATCGCCAGGGAGAATGCCAAAGAGGCCGGCCTGGCCGACCGGATCGACTTTCAGGTGGGCACTGCCTATGCGCTTCCCTGCGAAGACCGTTCCCTCGACCTCCTGCTCTGCATCAACACCCTTCACCACTTGGAGGAGCCGGTGGCCTTCTTCGACGAGGCGGCCCGCGCCTTGAAGCCCGAAGGGAGCTTCGTGATCGTCGATTTTCATCGGGACGCCTCTCCGATCTGGGTCGGGCTTTTCGACCTTCTCTGGAGGACCTTCTTTGGAAGGCATCCGAAGGCCAGAAATGGATTTATCGAATCGGTCCGTTCCTCCTATACCCTTGACGAATGCCGGACCTTTTTAAACCGATCGAAGTTGTCTGGCTGGAGGCTCTATACCCGAACCGTGGAGGTTTGGATCGAGTCCGGTCCTGCGTGAGCATGGGAGAGATCGGTCTCGAATTGGAGTGGGTTCCTTGTCCGGTCTGCGGAGAGGTTGCCTTCCACCCCCTGCATAAGGAGGATGGGTGGCAGATGGTGAGATGCGCCACCTGCCGGTTCATCTACCTCAATCCCAGGCCGACCGAAGAGGCCCTTTTTCGCTTTTATCAGACCTACCTTCCCGAGGGCCAACCCTCGGTGGAGGACTGGAAGAGGATGATGGGGCCGGTCTTTAAGAGGGCCGCGGATCTGATCGAACGTACCAAAAAGGGAGGAAGGCTGCTGGATGTCGGGGCAGGGTTCGGTTTCTTTCTCTCCGAGATGAAGGAGAGGGGATGGGACGCTTCAGGGGTGGAGCTCTCTCAAAGGGCGATCGATTATGCGAGAGGGGTCTTGGGCATCGATCTCCAGATGGGCCCTTTAGAGAAGATCGGTTTCAAAGAGGATCAGTTCGATGTGGTCAGCGGGTTCTACGTGATCGAACACCTCCCAAGGCCCATGGCCTTTCTCCGAGAGGCCCATCGCATCCTCAAACCGAAAGGGCTTCTCCTCCTGAGATATCCCCATACGACGCCGATCAAGGACCTCCTCCATCGCTTTCACATTCCGAACTGCCTCTACGACCTGCCGGCCCATCTCTCCGATTTTTCTCCCGAGATGATCGAGCGATGCCTGAAGGAGGCCGGTTTTCAGGGTTGCAAGCACACGATCGGAGGTTTTACCTTACCTAAGGCGTTGGGCAAGAGGATCGCCTCCGTGGTCTTTGGAAATGTTTCAGAGGGCCTTTTCTGTCTGAGCGGCCAACGGTACCTTCTTCCGGGGGTGAGCAAGACGGTCCTGGCCTATAAAGGATAGCGATCGATGGGAAGATTGGTCTTCTGCCTCCTCACCTTGTTACACTTCGGGCTTCTTCCTCCTCTTAAGGCGCAGACCCTGACCGTGGACGAGGTCATCCAGCGGATCAGGGAGGCTCGCGAAAAGACAAGGGACTTCACCGCCGACCTCCTCCAGGAGAAGAAGCTCTCCTTGCTGAAGGAGAAGGTCGTCTCCAGGGGAAGGATTCGGTTCAAGGCGCCGGACCGGATCTTTATCGAATTCTTCCACCCCGAGGCCATTCAGATGGCCTTCGACGGAAAGACCTTCCTCCTCTATTTGAAGGAGGAGAAGGTGGCGGAGCGCTACCGAATTCAGGGGAATCCTGTCGCGGAGAGGTTTCTCATCTTCTCGAAGGATCCTTTTCAGGAGCGATTGGCCTCCTGGAAGATCCTGGAAGATCGGGAGGGCAGCCTTCTCATCGAGGTCGTGCCCAAAGGGAAGGAATCCCTCTTCGTTAAGACGAGGCTCTGGATCTCTAAAAGAGACTGGGTCGTTACGGGAATGGAGCTGATCGAGAAGAACGGGGATACCACCCTCTTTCAATACTCGAACGTGAGGGTGAACACGGGCCTTTCGGATTCCGATTTCGAGATCCGCCTTCCGAAGGACGTGAAGGTCACGGAGGTCCGATGAAGAGGAGGGTGGTCGTCACGGGTCTGGGCGTGGTCAGCGCGGTGGGAAACGACGTCCCCCGGTTCTGGAAATCTCTCGTTGAGGGGAAAGATGGGACCAAGGAGATCACGGTCTTCGACGCCTCACCCTATCGGGTCAAATTGGCCGCCGAGGTCTCGGGTCTCGATCCCCTGGCCCATTTTTCGAAAAGGGAACTTCGGCGTCTCTCACGGTGTGATCAGTTCGGTCTCGTCGCCTTCCGGGAGGCCTGGAGGTCGGCCAGGCTCGATCAGGACCCTTTCGATCGAGAGCGGGCAGGGGTTCTCCTCGGCGCAGGATCAGGAGGGATCCTCTCCGTGGAGAGATATTTTCGAGAGTTTTATCGAGGAAACCGAAGGCCCTCTCCCTCTCTCCTCATCTCCTACTCCCTGGCCACGACGACCGATCTCGTGGCGATCGAAGGAGGCCTCAGAGGCCCCCGCTCCACGACTGCGACGGTCTGCTCCTCGAGCTCGGCATCGATCGGGGTGGCCTACGATTTGATCCAGATGGGCCTGGCCGATGTGATGGTCACGGGCGGAAGCGATTCGCTCTGTGAGGTCTCCTTCAGCGGCTTCAGCAGTCTGAAGCTGGTCGATCCGGAAAGTTGCAAACCCTTCGACAAGCGGAGGCAGGGCCTCATCCTCGGCGAGGGCGCAGGCATTCTCATCCTCGAGGCACTCGATCACGCCCTGAAGAGAAAAGCCCCTGTGCTTGCGGAACTCTTAGGCTACGGGATCTGTGCCGACGCCTACCATCTCACCGCACCCGAACCCCACGGAGAAGGGGTCGAGAGGGTCATCCGCCTCGCCCTCTCCCACGCAGGCGTATCGCCAGAAGAGGTCGATACGATCAACGCCCACGGCACCGCCACGGCCTTCAACGATATCGCTGAGACCAGGGGAATCAAGAAGGTCTTCGGGGAGAGGGCCAAAGAGATCCCGATCAGCGGGATAAAGTCGATGATCGGCCACTGCCTCGGCTCCGCAGGCGGGATCGAGGCCGTGGCCACCGTTCTGACGATCCAGGACGGGATCATCCCTCCGACCATCCATTACGAAGTTCCGGACCCCCTCTGCGATTTAAACTACACACCCAACCAATCGGTGAAGAGGGAGGTGCGAATCGCCCTTTCAAATTCCTTCGCCTTCGGAGGCAACAATGTCTGTCTGGTCTTCGGGAGATACACCCCTCAAGGCCGGAGATAAAAAGAGACATCGCGTCGTCGTCACCGGCCTGGGGATCGTCTCTTCCATCGGGATGGGAAGAGAGGAGTTCTGGAAAAACTGCCTCAGGGGGACCTCGGGGATCAAACCGGTCCAGAGGTTCGATGTCTCCTCCTACCGTTCCACCCTGGGTGGCGCGCTTCCGGAGATCGACTTTAGATCCCATATCAAACCGTCAAACCTGAGGAGGATGGATCGGATCGGAAAGATCATGGTGACGGCCGTGAAGCTCGCCCTGGAGGATTCGGGCCTCGACCTAAGAAAGGAGGATCCCCACAGGATGGGGATCTCGATCGGGACCGGCCTGGGAAGTTCGGACACCGTGGATCAGTTTTTCCGGGCCCTGCTCAAAGAGGGCCCGATGGGGGCACAGCCTCTGCTCTTTCAAACGGCCGTGCCCAATGCCATCACCAGCCATTGCGCCATCGAGTACGGGATCAAAGGGGTCAACCTCACCTTCTCCCATAAGGAGACCTCGGCCGAGATGGCGGTGGCCTATGCCTATTATCTTTTGAGAGAAGGGCAGGCGGATGTCATCCTTGCAGGAGGAGGGGACGAATTGAGCGAGCCGCTCTTCCACGTCTATTCCATGCTGGGTGCGCTCTCTCCGGGGCGAGGCAAGGGTCCGGAGGGGATGAGGCCCTTCGATCGGGATCGAAACGGCATCGTTTTAGGCGAGGGAAGCGGGATCCTCGTGTTGGAAACCCTCGAACATGCAGAGAGGAGGGGAGCCAGGGTTTATGCAGAGATAAGTGGCATCGGGATGGCAGGGAGCACGGGGGGGCTTCTCCGTTACGACCAGACGGGGGAGTCAGTCGCCCGGGCGATGTCCATGGCAGCGGCCGACCCATCCCTGGTCGATTTCATCTCGGCGGCGGCCAATTCGACCCGGGAACTGGATCGGGCAGAGGCCTCGGCCATCCGAAAGGTTTTCGGGGCAAGGGGCGAAGAGGTCAGGGTGAGCGCGATGAAGTCGATGATCGGTGAATTCGATGGATCGGGCGGCATCCGGGCGTGCGGCGTAGCCCTGAGCCTTTTTTACGGGGTGATTCCGCCGACGATCGGGACAAAATCCCTCGACCCGGAATGTGACCTGAGGGTCGTCCTTTATCATCCCGAAGAGGGGCTTTTACGGTCCGGTCTCCTCAACAGCTGCTCAAACGGAGGCTCGACCCTCTCGATCTGCTTTACACGCTACGTTCCCTCCGGTTGACCTTCTATTCAATTAAGGTCTTCGATCCCTCTCCCTTTCGAAGGAAGGCCTCTCAGAGGTCGGGCCTGGGCCGGTCGACCTTCCCGGTCCCTCACCTTCCCCCCGAAGAATGGGCTTTTCGGTTTTGCCTCCTCGTCTCTCGTCCGCTCCGACCTCTTGAGGTCGTTCAACATCCCGTCCCGATCGCCCCCTTCTCTCGATCTCCCGTTCTCTGATTTGGCGTCTCTCTTCAAAAGATTTCTGAACCTCCCTTTCCTGGATCGGACCTCTCCTCGGTTCTGGAACCGGGGTGCTCTCTTTCCCTCTTTCCCTTGCGGGCTCTATGGACTTTCGGTCCTCGGTCGGGCGTTCAACCTTGGGAGGAGAAGGCCTCTCCACAGGTTTCTCGAAAGCCTTCTCGGGCGGTTTCCCTAATGGATGTTCCGTGCTCCTTTCTGACCCCCTTTCTCTGAGCCTCTTTTCAGCGGGTGACTCGGGCTTCTCGGCAGGCCTTCGTTCGACCGGGCTTTCGAGTTCCCTCGGAGAGGGTTTCCTCCCTCTTCTCTCGAGGTCTCGCTCTTTCGGTCGATCTTCGATTCGATCCTCCTTTCTTTCAAATTTCTCAAAGGGCCTGATCTCTTTCGGCTTCACCTCCATCTCCCTGGGAGGGGTCTCCGGCCTTATCACGGAGGCCTCCGGTTGTCGAGTCAGGGGTCGCCTCATCTTGATCTCTGTTGGTCGGATCTCCTCGATCTTCTTGGGAGGTCTCCTTTCAGGATGGATCTCGCGGATGACGGGCATCAGCGTTGGCCTCTCGGGCCTGATATCGGGCCGTCCGATGTGGATCCTCTCTTTGAGAAAGGGGTTTTCACTGACCTTCACCTCCACCTTTCTTCCGTGGACAAAGGTATCGCGATGGACGATTGTGACCGCGTTGTGGACATGGACGTTCTTATAAACCACCTTCTGGAGATTGAGGGTGGCGATGTTGACCTGGAGGAGGTTGACGCTGTGGGGGCCGAAGTATCCGTAACCGTAATAGATCTCTCCAGGTGCGAGAGGGACCCAGCAGATATAGGCAGGGGTATAGACCCAGGCGACGAAACCAGGACCCCAATACACACCTCCCCTGACCGGAGGTACCCAGCACCATCCGAAGGGAGGGACGAAGACCCATCGTCCATAGTGGTAAGGGACCCATCCCCAGGGTTCATAAGAGATCCAGACGTAGTCCCCGCGTATCCAAACCCACCGACCGACCCGGTAAGGAGCCCACCCTGCCGAGGCCACCACCGTTGGGGTCCAAACATAACCATATCCCCTTACAAAGACCCACCTTCCGTGTTCATCGAAGTCATCCGAATAGGGGTGAAGCTCTTCGGGAAGGTATCGGGAGGATCCCCTGCGCTCGGCGTAGAGACGATTGCGACTGCGGTTCCACCTCTCCCACTCGTCCGGCGGTCCGATCGGACCTAACTCCGCTGGTGCGCCCTCTCTCAAGGTAAGGGTTCTGTCCTGATCCACCCGGATTCGACCTTCCCGGGTCTCCGCATAAATCGACCCGAAATAGACCGAGACATCGGCATGGCGATCGTCAAGAATATCGATCCGGAAGATGGCGCGGTCAAAGACCCGGATGGAAGAGAGAGGGGTTTCCATCTGGAGAAAGCTTCCCCGACCTCCCCTGAAATTGATATAGGCTCGGCCTTCTATGAGATTGAACTGATAATCGTCCTTTTCAAGGGTCAAGATGTCGAGGCCGGTCCTCTCGTCGAGGCGGATGGCGGTTCCGTCTCTCAACCGGGCTTCGAGTCGGCCTCCGGTCGGGACCCAGATTCGATCCCCCTCCTTCAAAGGCATGTTGATCGAGGCAGGGACCCAATCTCCGGTCTCCTCGGTCTGAATCTGCACGTCGCCCTCGAGGAGGCTGATATGCATCTGCCCCAGGGACGAGGCATAAGAGAAGACCGGAAGGGTGGCAAAGAGGATCATTGGGAACATCCATTTCAACCTATTCATCGCTTAGCCCTCCCGTTCGGTTCGATTTTCACCCTTCTCTATTTTAACCTGTTTGACGAAAGAAAGTCGTTTTATATTCAGAGGGAGGAGGATGGTTCAAGGGTAAAAGAAGTGTTATACTGCAACCACCATGTCCGAATTCGATGTCCTCATCATCGGGGGAGGGGTGGCGGGGCTTACCTGTGGTTGTCTCCTGGCCAAGAGGGGGCTTCGGGTCCTGATCGTCGAAAAGAACCGGAAGGTCGGAGGCTGCTGTTCCTCCTTTGAGAAAGATGGGTTCTCCTTCGACCTTTCCGTCCAATCCCTGGGAGAATGCCAGGAGGGAGGACGGATCTGGAATGTGTTGAAGGCACTGGACCTTCTGGACGGGATTCGATTCCTCCCCCTCGAGCCGGCGAGGATGTATCACTTTCCGACGATGCAGATCCCCCAGTCCTCCAGACTCGAAACCCACCTCGAACATTTATCGCGGCTCTTCTACGAAGAGAGAAGAGGAATCGAACAGGTCTATGAGGTCCTGAAAAAGGTCTATGAGGAGTTCTCACGACTGCCTCCCTCCGTGAACTGGTTCGATCCCTCCTCTTTTTCGGCTCGATTCCCCTTCCTTGCCGCCTATAAGGATAGAACTTTCGGTCAGCTCCTCCTGGAGTATATCGACAACCCCTTCCTGAGGACGATCCTATCCGTTCGGTGTTCGTATGCCTTGCTCCCCCCCGAAGAGATCTCTGTGGTCGCCATGGCCGGCATCGAGATGTCTTATTTCAGACATGGGGTCTCCTGTGTGGAGGGGAAGGTGGAGGAACTTCCCCTGAAGTTGGCCATGGCCTTTGAAAGAGAGAAGGGCAAGATTCTATCGGGGCAACTCGTCCAGAGAATCCTCTTTAAAGAGCGAAAGGCGGTCGGCGTCCGCCTTGAAAATGGAGAGATTCTGACGGGCAAGGCGATCGTCTCCAATATCGATGCCCATCGCACGTTCACCGAGTTGATCGGAGAGGATTTTCTTCCGAGGGCCTACCGTGCCAAATTGGGAGGCCTGCGGCCCTCGCTCTCCTATTTCATCCTCTACCTTGGGATTGAAGGAGATCTGAAGGAGATCCCGGTCTCCAATAACGAGATCTTCTCCGAGGATCCGCCCTCCAAAGAATACGAAGCGCTCTATGAAGGCCGCATTCCGGAAAGGTCGGCCTTCTATCTCCTTGCCCCTTCCCGGGTCAACCCGTCCCACGCTCCGCCCGGGAAGAGCACCCTCTGTTTAAGCCTGAAGGCCCCCTATCTATTGAACGGGGGATGGACCCCCGAGACCATCGATCGCCTCTCCGAGGGGCTCATCTCAAAGGCCAAACTCCTCCTCCCCGACTTAGAGAAGAGGATCTTGGTCAAGGCGGTTGCGACCCCCAAAACGATCGAGCAGTGGACAGGCAACCATATGGGAGCGGCTTACGGATGGGCCCAGATTCCGAGTCAGTCCGGGATCTATCGTCTCTCGAGATCGACGCCCATTTCGAATCTCTTCCTGACCGGCCACTGGACCTCTCCCGGCGGAGGGATAGCGGCGGTCGTCGCCTCCGGAGAGTTGACAGCCCAAACCCTTTGGAGCAGATTTGAGAGAGGGGAATTTTAGAATGGCCCGGATCCCTTGTCTCCTTTTATTGACGCTTTTCCTCCTCTCTTTATTCCTCTGGGGGTGTCCCAAGAAGGTCGAAATCCTCCCCCCCCAGAAACCCCGGTTTGAGGACCCGATCTCCAAGCTTTTGGAATCGTTTTCCCCGGTCGAATCCCTTCAGGCCAGGGCCTCTATCCGGATCGAGACCGTGAGAGAGGGAGAGGAGATGAATTTTCTTCTCAACGGTTTTCTTCTCTATCAAAAGCCGGATAAGCTGCGGCTCCTCGGGTTTCATCCCCTCGGCATGGGGCTCTTCGACGCCCTCTATCGGAACGGGGAGATCTTCCTCCTGATCCCTCCTCAGAAGAGGGCCTATATCGGTGAGGTCGCCCAGTTCGAGGAGGCGATGGCAAAAGCAGGAGAGGTCCGAATTTCGATGGAGAAGGGGGAGGGTGCTGAAATCCCCCATCGTATCCAGATTGAGCTGATTGAGAAGGAGAGCCGGATCGAGCTCCGGCTGAAGGGCATCTCGGTAAACCTCCCTCTTCCTCAGGAGAGTTTTCAGTGGGAGGTTCCGGCAGGGGTGGAAGTGAGGTCGTTCGAAAGGCTGTTGAGGGGGTTGAGAAAGCGATGAGGATCCTCCTGATCGTCCCCAGATGGCCCGAGAAGAGCTTCTGGGACGTCATCGCCTTCAAATTTCCCCTCCTCTCGACCTCTCTCTTGGCGGGGTTAACCCCTCCCCGCCATCAAGTCCACATTGTTGACGAAAGCCTCTCGCCAATCGATTTCGATCAGGAGGTCGACCTCGTCGCCATCACGGCGATCACGCCCCTGGCGCCCAGGGCCTATGAAATCGCGGACGAATTCCGTAGGAGGGGAAGAAAGGTCGTTATCGGAGGCATCCATGCCTCCTGGCTTCCCGAAGAGGCAAAGGCCCACTGCGACAGCGTGGCCATCGGCGAGGCGGACGAGACCTGGCCAGAGATTTTAGCGGACGCCGAGGCCGACGATCTGAAACCCTTCTACCGGCAAAAGGGGAGGACCGACCTGAGCCGACTCTCCCTTCCGAGGAGGGACCTGCTCCCCAAGAAGGGATATCTCTTTCACAATCTCATCCAGACGACGCGGGGATGTCCCTTCGATTGTGAGTTCTGTTCGGTGACCGCGCTTCACGGCCGGACCTACCGGACGAGACCGGTCTCCGAAGTCGAGAAGGAGATCCAGTCGCTTGAACGTTCCAAGGCGTATATCTTCTTCGTTGACGATAATCTCTTTGGGCACCTCGGCCATGCCAGGGAACTTCTGACCCTGCTCTCCCATTACCGATTGCGATGGGTGAGCCAGGGCCCCATCCATATCGCTGAAGACGAAGAGATCCTCGGCCTGATGGCCAAAGCGGGCTGCCACGGCCTATTCATCGGCTTCGAGAGCCTGCGGGAGGAGAACCTCGATCTGATGGGCAAGAGGATCAATCGGGTCGGGCGCTACGAACAGGCCATCCGGAAGCTCCATGACCAGGGGATCGGCGTCTATGCATCCTTCGTCTTCGGATACGATTTCGACGACGAATCGGTCTTCGACGAGTTTCTCCAATTTGCTGACCGTAACCGGATCGATGGCGCCTTCCTTCCGATCCTCACCCCTTTTCCCGGAACACGGATCTATCAGAGGCTCAAACAGGAGGGAAGGCTTCTCACGGAGGATTGGTCGAAATATGACATGGCCACGGTGGTCTTCCGGCCCAAACGCATGACCGTTGAACAACTCCAGGAAGGGTTTTGGAGGGTGAACCGGTCCTTTTATTCCCTTCCGTCGATGCTCAAGAGGATCTTCCATCCCTTCCAGTGGAGAAGGAGCCTCATCATCTTCGGCCCGATGAATTTAGGGCTCTGGCCCGCCGTGAAAAAGGCGGAAGGCTATTGCAGAAGGTGACCTCCTTTCATTGATAAGGCCCTCCCTTTTTCTGACAATATTCCTGTTCCTTAGAGATGGCCACCGGGTGAAATGAGGTGCTGGGAAGGAATAAAGCCATTTAAAGGATGTCTTCCCTCCAGAGGGATACCGGTCCCGAAATCGCAAAGGCCATCCGGTTTGAAAGCCCCCTTATCTCTCGCTCACCAAAGAATTTTCCGATAAGGCAGTGGACTTCGTCGAGAGGGGCCACTTTCGGTTGGGCCCGAAGGAGAATACAATTGGGCTGAATTTGCCATGAAAGGAATGCTCGTTAAGAAAATAAGGGATCTCCCCGACTCCAGGGTGGGATTGCCCAACCCTTCGGAGGATTTTTGTAAAACCCGGGTAGGGCCACTCTTCTTATTTAGTGGTCAATCTTTTACAAATCTTTCTCATAAGTTGGGGCAATTCGGTAGACCTTCTTCCCTTGATTTGACTCCTCTCTTTCCATTAAGATAGATTTGATGAAAGGTTTCTTCCATCGACTGCTCCGGATCGATCTTTCGAAGAGAAAGACCACGGTCGAACCCCTGCCGGAGGCCGTTTTGCGCTCCTATTTGGGCGGAAAGGGGTTGGGATCGTATCTCCTTCTCCAGGAGAACCCCCCCCGAGTGGATCCTTTCTCACCGGAGAATCGCCTCATCTTCACCCTGGGCCCCCTGGCCGACACGGTCTTCTATGGTTCGAGCCGTTTCGCCGTCTTCACCAAATCGCCCCAGACGGGGATCTATTCGGAGTCCTATTCCGGCGGCAAGATCACCAGCGCCATCAGCCGGACAGGCTACGATGCCATCGTCATCCAGGGTCGATCGAAAGAGCCCGTCTCTCTCGAGATCAGTGACGAGGGCGTCCTTTTTCACGCTGCTTCCTCTCTCTGGGGTAAAGAGACTTATGAGGCAGAAGAGGCATTGATAAAAACGGCGGGAGAGAAGGGGGCAGGGGCCCTGGTCATAGGTCCGGCCGGGGAAAACCTCGTCAAGTTCGCGGTGATCGAAATCGAGAGGTGGCGATCCCTCGGCAGGGCAGGCATCGGCGCGGTCCTAGGGTCGAAGAGGTTGAAAGGCATCGTCTTCCATGGGAGAAAGAGGAGGGAGGTGGCCGACCCCGCCCTTTTGAGACGACTCTCCGAGGCCTTCAAGGAGCGCGTCAAAGATCATGAGGTCGTCCGGATCTATAAAAAGTACGGCACCCCCATGCTCGTCTCGATCATGAACACGATCGGAGCCTTCCCCACCCGATACTGGTCGAAAGGAACGCTCGAGGGGTGGGAGGGGATCAGCGCCGAGAGCCTGATGGAGCGGTGCGAGGTGAAACCCTCGGCCTGCCCCCACTGTTTCATGGCCTGTGGAAAGGTCTCCCGGGTCAAACAGGGAAGACATCGAGGGCTTCAGATCATGGGGCCGGAATATGAGACCATTTATGCCTTCGGTGGCCTCTGCATGGTCCGGTCGATCGAGGAGATCATCTACCTCAATGACCTCTGCGACCGCCTCGGAATGGACACGATCACCGCAGGGAACCTGGCCGCCTTTGCCATCGAGGCCTCTCTGAAAGGGAAGATCAAAGAGAAGCTCCAGTATGGGGATGTGGATGCCATTGCCGAGATTTTGAGGAAGATCGCCTACCGGGAAGGGATCGGCAAGGTCCTCTCCGAAGGGGTCCGCCACGCCGCATCGGTCTGGGGGATGGAGGGGGAAGCGGTCCATGTGAAGGGGCTTGAGCCGGCGGGATTTGATCCCAGGGTTTTGAAAGGGATGGGCCTCGCCTATGCGACTTCCGACCGGGGCGCCTGCCACCTGAGGGCAACCTTCTATAAATCCGAGCTTTCCGGACAGATCGATCCGGAACAGATCCGGGGGAAAGCCCGTCTCTTCATCGACTACGAAGATAAGATGAACCTCTTCGATGCCCTCATCCTCTGCCGGTTTTATCGGGATCTCATTACTTGGAAGGACCTTCAAGAGATCCTGAAGGCCGCCTGTGGCCTCTCCCTCAAAAAGGGAGCGTTGAAAACCATCGCCGCCAATATCCTCCAATTGGCCAGGGATTTCAATCGTCGAGAAGGGGTCACGAAACGGGACGATAGACTCCCCCGCCGTTTCTTTCGGGAGGTCCTTCAGGAGACTGGCAAGTCGATCCAGCCCGAAGAGATGGAGACCATGATCCAGGAGTATTACCAACTGAGAGGTTGGGAATGATTCGGTTTTGGACGCTGAAATCGAAGATCATCCTCAGTGTCGTCCTCGTGGTCGTCGTGATCGAAGGCATCTTTCTCTATCTCAACATCAAATCCCTCTCCCAACAGATGATCGAAAAGACCGAAGAGGAGGCCTTCAATCTCAGCGAGACGATCCGGCTGAGCATCCGGTATGCGATGATCAAGGACCGCCGCGATGAGTACCAGCGGATCATCGATGACGTGGCCCAACGGAAAGGGATCGTGGAGGTCCGCATCTTCAATAAGGCCGGAGAGATCACGGTCTCTTCGGACCGGACCAAGGTGGGAACCGTGGTCGATATGAAGGCCGAGGCCTGTTACGGATGCCATCGGGAGGGCGAAGCCAGGGTCCTCCTCCCCTCGGACAGCAAGACCCGCATCTACCACACGGAGGACAAGAAGAGGCTCCTCGGCCTCATCAACCCCATCTACAACGAGCCCTCCTGCTTCCCCTGCCACCCGAGGAATATCAACGTTCTTGGCGTCCTCGACACGATGGTCACCCTTGAAGATTTCGACAAGCAAAAGGTCCAGCTCTACAACCGGATGATGCTCTCAGGGGCGATCAGCGTGGTCGCCCTCAGTCTGCTCTTGGGCCTGCTCTTCACGCGGTTTGTCGAGCGGCCGATCAACCGTCTCCTGGCCGCCACCAAACGAGCGGCGGAAGGCGACCTCGATCAGACGGTCCGGATCAAATCGTCCGACGAGTTGGGGGAGCTCGCCGAGTCGTTCAACCATATGATCTTGGAGCTGAAGCGATCCCGCGATGCGATCGAGGGCTGGACCCAGACCCTGGAGAAACGCGTCGAAGAACGCACGCACGAGCTTCAGCAGGTCCAGAATCAGCTCATCCGCGCCGGCAAGATGGCCGCCCTCGGGGAGCTCGCCGCGGGCGTGGCCCATGAGATCAACAATCCCCTGACGGGGGTGCTGACCTTCAGCTCCCTGATCCTGAAGAAGATGGACGAGTCCCATCCCTGGCGAAGGGACATGGAAAATATCGTCACCCAGACGACGCGGTGCCGAAATATCGTGAAGGCCCTTCTCGACTTCGCCCGCCAGCGAAAACCGGACAAGCGAGAGACGGACCTCCATCTCCTGATCGACCGGACCCTCCAGCTTCTCGAAAACCAGGCCCGTTTCCAGAACGTGAAGATCCAAAGGGAGTATCAGAACGAGCTGCCGATGCTTTCGATCGATGGCGATCAGATCCAACAGGTCTTTATGAATATCCTCATCAACGCCGCCGATGCCATGGCCGATCAGGGCGGCACCCTGACGATCAAAACCGCGGTCCATGACGGGATGGTGGAGGTCTCCTTCAAGGACACCGGCTGTGGGATCCCGCCGGAACATCTTTCGAAGATCTTCACCCCGTTCTTCACCACCAAAGAGACCGGGAAGGGGACCGGGCTGGGATTGGCGATCAGCTATGCCATCGTGCAAGGCCATGGAGGAGACATCGAAGTGGAGAGCGAGGTCGGGAGAGGGGCTACCTTTCGCGTAAAACTTCCCATCGAGACATCGGTCAAAGAGGTGGGAAGAGAATCGTAACTCCGAGGAGGGGAGATGAGCTCTTATACCCAAGAACATGCCCGGGCCGGGATCGACACCCCCCTGCCCGAGATCGAATGCTTCGAGAATCAATTTCCAAACTATGAGATCACGATCGCCATCCCTGAGTTCACCTCGGTCTGCCCGAGGTCGGGACTGCCCGATTTCGGAACCATCACCATCCGCTATGTCCCGGATCGATGGTGTATCGAGTTGAAGTCTCTCAAGATGTACATCCTCGGCTATCGGAACCTGGGGATCTTTTATGAAAACGCGGTGAATCGAATCCTTCGAGACATTGTCAAAGCGGCCAAACCCCTCCGGGCGACGGTGACCGGCGAATTCAATGTCCGAGGGGGGATGAAGAGCACGGTCGAAGCCACCTACCCGCCCTCCGGGTCAACCCGAAAGAAAAGACGTAGGCCTTCCTAAAAGTCGACAAACTGTCTCGCCTCCTCCAGACGTTTCAAATGGCACGTCTCGTTCATCAAGGCCAGGACGTAACGGCCCTGATGATATTGGATCAGGTTGATGGCCGTCGTATCCTGGGCGATCTGCCAGAAGTGAGAGTTATCGATGCCGAGGATGCCGCAAAGAAGGACTTTGTTGACGACTCGATGGGAGACCAGAACGAGCGACTCCCCCGGATGTCTCTGGATGACCTCTTCGAGGGCGGCCATCGCCCTCTCTCGGACCTGATCGAGCGTCTCACCGCCCGGAAGCCTGGCCAGATGGGGTTCTTCCCTCCATCGGCGGTAGGTTTCAGGGTCGGTCTCTTTGATCTCTTGGTGCGCATGTCCCTCCCAGCTCCCGAAACTCATATCGATCAGCCCCTTTAGGGGATGGACCTCGAGGCCATGGAAACGGGCGATCTTTTCGGCCGTCTGAATGGCGCGCTGGAGGGGGCTCGAGTAGATCGCATCGACCTTCCTCTGGCTCAAATACTGACCCGCCAGTTCGGCCTGCTTCAGGCCGGTCTCGTCGAGGGGGACGTCTGTCCTTCCCCTGAAGATCTCCTCCCTGTTCCAGGCGGTCTGCCCGTGGCGGACCAGATAGATCGAGGTGGCCATGCTCTCTCCTTGTCAGAAACCCTTTGAGATCCTCAATACGCCCGAACCCCGAACCTTTCCCTCCTTCAGGAGGAGAAGGGCCCGGTTGGCCTCTGTCCATTCGAAGGCTTGAACTTCGGGCAGGATAGGGATTCTGGCAGCTAATAAGAGGAAGTTTTCCGCGTCCTTTCGCGTCAGGTTGGCCACGCTCTTCACCTCTTTTTCATCCCAGAGGTGTTGAGCATAGTCTAACGGGGGGATGAGGGTTCTTTTCCGAATGACCGCCAGGACCAACCTTCCACCCTTCTCTAAGGCCTGAAGGGCCATGGGAACCGTCTCCCCCACCGGAGTGAAGTCGATGGCCGCGTGGAGTTTTCTGGGGGGCAGGTCATCCGGCCCTCCGATCCAAGACGCCCCCAACGTTTTGGCTAATTCACGGTGCTCTTTGCCTCGGGTGAAGACGAAGACCTCGCACCCCCAGTAAGTGGCGAGCTGAAGGACGATGTGGGCAGAGGCCCCGAATCCGAAAAGGCCCAACCTCTGACCTTTTTGAATGCCCGAGAGCATCAGATCTCGGTAGCCGATGGCTCCTGCACAGAGGAGGGGCGCGGCCTCCTGGTCGGCGAACCTCTCGGGGATCAAGTAGGCATAATCCTCGTGGACCGTCATGTATTCCGCATAGCCACCGTGGGCGTGACACCCCGTGCCTTTGAAGGCTTCGCAAAGGTTCTCATGCCCTGCTTCGCAAAACGGACAGGTCCCGCAGGAGGAGTAGATCCATGCGATTCCCACCCGATCTCCCAACCGGAATCTACTCGCCTCTGACCCTACGGCCACGACCCTTCCGATGATCTGGTGTCCCGGGATCACGGGGAGCACGGGCCGAAGCCTTCCTTCGATCTCGTCAAGCTCGGTGTGACAGATCCCGCAGACCGAGACGTGGACCAGTATTTCCTTGGGTCCTGGCACGGGATCGGGCAGCTCTTCGAACCTGAGGGGTTCCTTCTCGATGGGTGCGATCTCTCTCAGGACCATCGCCTTCATCTGGATCCCATCCTTTCTGCGACTCGCCCAAACTATAACCCTTGGCCTCTCCCCTTTTCAATCGTTCCGGGAACGAAAGATCGGTCTCTCCCAGGCTTCTTCGAAGAAGAGGTCCATTACCCTCTGGGACGTGGCCTCCTTCCTGAGGAAGAGCCGGTTGCCGTCCATCCGGACGAGGCTGTAGAAGGATTTTTCCTCGAAGAACCTCGAAAGGAGATCTTCCCATGTGGGGTTCCGGCCGGTTCCGGAGGCTCTCCGGCCCCATCGCTCCGCCAGTTCCCGCCAGGTCATTCCTTCCGCCATCTCCCGCCGATCCATTTGGCCTTTGAGGAAGTTAATGAGCCTGGCCAGGCGCAGAAGGGTCGCCAGGTCGAGACGGCTAAAGGAGTCCGTCTCGATCGGAAGGGCGCTTGAGCGGCACCGATTAAGGCCGGTTGGCAAAAAGCTTTCCTTTCCGTGTCGTTCGAAAAGAGGGGTACCTGGCACCGGATAGTAAAGGCTCGGTCCGATGAGAACTCTCCTTCCCATGAGGTAAACGAGGGTGTGGGTCATCTCCTCGAGGGTCTGGCCGGGGATTCCAAGGATGGCATAGGCGATTACATTGAGACCGACCCTTTCCACCTCTTTAAGGATCGCTTCAAAATCGAGGGAAGGGCTTGGCCTCATGAGCCTCTCCTTGGTCAGGGGGTTTGTGCTCACATAGGAGAGGTTCAGGGTGCGAAATCCGGCACGCCTCATCAAAGAGAGAAGCTCGCCATCCAAGGAGGCGAAGGAGAGACCGTTCATCGCCGAAAGGTCAAGGCGGCTCTCCCCGAAGTGTTCGATGATTCGGCGCATCAACCCCTTGGCCCTTCCGAGATCGAAGGTGAAGTTGTCGTCTTCGAAGTCGAAGGCCTCGATCCCGTATTGGGTATGGCAAAGAATCATCTCTTGAAGGATGTTTTGAGGGCTTCTGGCCCTAAAAAGGCGTCCCATCACCAGGTGGGCCGAGCAGTAAGAACATCCATGGGGACAGCCCCTGCTTGTGATTAACATGGTGGACCGCTTTCCGCGGATCCGGTATCGTTCGATATCGAGCAAGGACCTTTCAGGAAGGGGTAAGGCATCTAAATCCCTCAGGAAGGCTTGGATGGGATGGATCCGGGTCGACCCGTCCACGCGATATCCCACGCCGTCGATTTCGATTCTCTCTTTCGATCGTCCCCTCCGAATCTCCTCGACAAGAGCGGGGAACCTTTCCTCCCCTTCTCCCAGGATCACGAAGTCTACCGATGGATTTTTCAGAACCCCTTCCGGATCGCAGCAGACATGGGCACCTCCCATGACGACGATCTTTCTGGGATCCCATGACTTGACGATGTGGGAGACCCTCAGGGCCTCCCCGTGGTAGGGGGTAAAGCTGGAAGAGATCCCGACGAGGTCGGGGTTTGATGCCTCGATCCTCTTTCGGATCTCCTCCCATCCCATCCCGAAATGGTAAAAACCCTGATAAAGCTTGAAAGGGCTTCGATCTTCAAAAGGGTAGAACTCTTTAAGGTAGGAGAGTTCCGATGGGATCGGGATGGGTTTTTTGGCTCCGGTCTGGCAATCAAGAATTTCGACCTCGTAACCGCTCGCCCTCAGGGAGGCCGCCAGATAGGCAAGCCCGATGGGCTGGGTTCGGATCGGGGTATGGTAAAAATCACGGACCGGAGGTTGAATGAGAAGGATCTTCATGGGGTTATTTAACGCTACGGCCCGACCGCTTGCGGCCAACCGAAGGCTCTTCGCTGACAGTATAATCAAGGGGGAGTCGGTTGTCCATGGCCAATAAGAGTCGAGGGGGCATTTGACAATTTTCATTAAATTTTTTAATATTTACGGATAAATCATCCGGAGGATGGGAAGATGTTTGCCGTTCTGAAAACGGGTGGAAAGGAATATCGGGTTTCCAAGGGGGATGTGATCCGTGTGGAGAAGTTAGAGGGGGAAGTGGGGGATCGTATTACTTTGGGAGAGGTCCTTATGGTCTCTGAAGGAGGTCAGGTCCGCATCGGGGAACCCACCCTTAAGGATACGGTCGTCACGGCAGAGATCGTTGAGCAAGCCCGAGGGAGAAAGGTCCTCACCTATAAGATGAAAAGGCGAAAAAATTACCGGAGGATGAAGGGCCATCGCCAGGCTTACACTTATTTGAGGATCAACGAAATTACTTCGAGCTAATCACCGATAACCCCCCTTTTCTCGCTCTTGATCCCCTTTTTCGGGCGAGTCGATCCGTGGATTGAGCAAGGGAAGGGAGTTTCGGTGCCCAGGAGGTTGTTATGGCACATAAAAAAGCTGGAGGGAGTTCTCGCAATGGCCGGGATAGCGCTGGCCAGCGTTTAGGGGTGAAACGTTTCAGCGGCCAGCTCGTTTCGGCCGGAAGTATCCTGGTTCGGCAGAAAGGGACCAAATTCTTTCCCGGAGAGAATGTGGGGATGGGAAAGGATTACACCCTTTTTGCGAAGATCGACGGCATCGTCAAGTTTGAAAGTAGAGGCAGGGATAAAAAACAGGTGAGCGTTTACGCAACGACCCTCTAACCCGTCCCCCATCCCCTTCCATCCATCGCCATGAAATTTGTGGATCGCGTAAGAATCCGGGTGAAGGCAGGAGATGGCGGAAACGGGTGCGTCAGTTTTCGGAGGGAACGATATATCCCCAAGGGAGGTCCAGACGGCGGAGATGGCGGTAAAGGGGGGGATGTGATCCTCCAGGCAGACCCTCAACTCTCAACCCTTCTCGATCTATCCTACCCACAGCAGTTTCGTGCCCGGAAAGGGGCCCATGGTAAAGGCAAAAATCAAACCGGGAGAGACGGGGAAGACCTGATCCTTCGGGTTCCCGTGGGGACCCTCGTCCTGGATGATGAAACCGGAGAGGTGTTGCAGGACCTCCTCTTCGAGGGGCAGCGATTTACCGCGGCCAGAGGAGGCAGGGGCGGAAGGGGAAATGCTCGTTTTGCAACCCCGACCCATCGAACCCCCCGCCATGCGGAGAAAGGCGAAAAGGGCGAGGAGAGGTGGATACGCCTCGAGCTCAAGCTGATCGCTGACGTGGGCCTGATCGGATTTCCCAACACCGGAAAGTCAACACTGCTCTCCCGGATCTCTTCGGCCCGGCCGAAGATCGGGGATTACCCCTTCACCACCTTAGCTCCTAACTTAGGGGTCGTGGAGAGGGAGGAGGGCCGTTGCTTTGTGGTGGCCGACATTCCTGGCCTGATCGAAGGGGCTTCCAGGGGGGCGGGGCTCGGCCATACCTTTTTGAGACACGTGGAACGGACGAGCGTGCTCGTCCACCTTCTCGACATCTCCGGAGATCCTCCCCCGGATCCCCTAAAACATTTCGACATCCTGAATGACGAGCTCAGGGCCTATCACCCCGCTCTTTCGGAAAAGACCCAGCTCGTGGCCCTCAACAAGATCGATCTCCCCTCCGTCCGGGAGCGGATCGAGGAGGTGAAGGGAATGTTTGAGAAGAGGGGCCATCGGCTCTATCCGATATCGGGGAAGACGGGGGAGGGGGTGGAGGAACTGCTCTTGGCCATGACGCTGGCTTTGGCCTCTTTGTCTCCTTTGAAGGAGGCCCGATCATAGCCTTGTTTGTCGGACGCGAATGAGTCGGAAAGAGATTCGAAGGGGCATTCTCGCCAAGGTCAGGCGGATCGTCGTCAAAGTGGGCTCGAGCATCCTGGCTTCGGTGGACAGGGGCCTCCATTACGAGGTCTTTTCCCAGCTGACCAAGGAGATTTCGGATCTGAAACGGCAGGGGTATGAGATCGTCCTGGTCTCCTCGGGGGCCATAGCGGCGGGGATGGAGAAGTTGGGATTAAAGACCCGGCCTCAAACGATCACCCAGAAGCAGGCCACAGCCGCTGTCGGTCAGGGGCGACTGATCCATATCTACGAGAATTACTTCTCCCGGTATCAGCAGATGGTGGCCCAGATTCTTCTCACCCACGACGACCTCAGCCATCGGAGGCGATTCCTCAATGCCAGAAATACCCTTCTGACCCTTCTCGATCTCGGGATCATCCCTATCATCAATGAGAACGACACCGTCGTCGTCGACGAGATCAAGTTCGGCGATAACGATAACCTCTCGGCCCTCGTCACCAACCTGATCGAGGCCGACCTCCTCATCATCCTGACCGATATCGATGGCCTCTGCGATCGGGATCCAAGGATCCATCCTGAAGCCAAGTGCATTCCCTTCATCGAGGATATCGACGCCGATCTGGGGGAGGTGACCGGAGAAACGAGGAGCGAGATGAGCGTGGGCGGGATGGTGAGCAAAATCCAGGCTGCCCGAAAGGCCTCGCGGTTCGGCATCCCGACGGTGATCGCCTGCGGAACCAAAAAGGAGGTCCTTCGGCAGATCCTCAAAGGGAAAGAGATCGGAACCTTCATCCTGCCCAAACCTAAAACCCTGAGCAGCCGGAAACACTGGATCGCCTTCAACCTGAAACCGAAGGGAGATCTCCTGGTGGATGAGGGTGCCAAGCGGGCCATCGTGCAGAAAGGAAAGAGCCTCCTTCCATCGGGAGTGCTTGAGGTCAGGGGGGTTTTCGATCGGGGCGACTCCGTCTCCTGTATCGGACCCAGGGGAAAGGAGTTCGCTCGGGGGCTCGTCAACTACAGCGTCCAGGAGCTCGACCGGATCAAAGGCCACAAGACCTCCGAGATCGAGAAGATCCTCGGCTATAAATATTCGGATGAGGTCATCCATCGGGATGATCTGGTCGTCTTGTGAGATGGGGATGGAACTCAGGGCTGAAGTCAAAGCGATGGCCCGACGGGCCAAAGAGGCTTCCCGCCATCTGGCGAAGGCCTCTTCCGAGACAAAGAACAAAGCCCTTTACGAAATCGTAGAGGCCCTCGAACAGAACGAGGCCTTTCTCATCGAGGAGAACCGAAAAGACCTTGCGGAGGCCGAACGGTTGGGGCTGTCTTCGGCCATGATCGATCGCCTCAGGCTTACTTCTTCGGTGGTTCGTTCCATGAACAAAGGCCTTCAAGAGGTCGCCCGGCTCCCCGATCCGGTTGGAGAGATAATCCGGATGTGGAGGAGGCCCAATGGCCTGGTGGTGGGACGCATGAGGATCCCCCTCGGGGTCGTGGGAATCATCTATGAATCGAGGCCCAATGTGACGGTCGATGCGGCAGGCCTCTGCCTTAAATCGGGAAACGCGGTGATCCTAAGGGGCGGTTCCGAAGCCTTCCATTCGAATCAAGCCTTCGTTCACCTGATTCAAAAAGCGATCCAGAGAGCGGGATTGCCAGCGGAGGCTGTCCAGACCTTCGCCAGGACCGAAAAGGAGGCCATCTATGAGATGCTCCAGCTCGAAGAGGAGATCGACCTCATCATCCCCAGGGGCGGGGAGGCCCTGATCCGGTTTGTCTCGGCCCATTCCAAGATCCCGGTCATCAAACACTATAAAGGGGTCTGCCACATCTTCGTCGATGAAACCGCCGATCAGGAGATGGCCTTGAGGATCTGCCTCAATGCCAAGGTCCAACGGCCCGCGGTCTGCAATGCGGTGGAGACCCTACTCGTCCATGAAAAGATCGCCCCGGCCTTTCTCCCCAAGTTGGCCGAAACCCTTCAGAAGGCCCACGTGGAACTGAGGGGATGCCCCAAGACCCTGACCCTCCTTCCCGGAATCAAAGAGGCCACGGAAGAAGACTGGTCTGAGGAGTATCTCGACCTCATCCTCTCCATCCGGGTGGTCAAGGATATCGATGAGGCGATGGATCACATCGCCACCTATGGTTCCCTGCATACCGAATCGATCCTCACCTCCGACTATGGAAACGCCCAGCGCTTTCTCAGGGAGGTGAACTCCTCCTGCGTGCTGGTCAACGCCTCGACGAGATTCAACGATGGATTCGAGCTCGGTCTCGGGGCCGAAATGGGGATCAGCACGTCCAAGCTCCATGCCTTCGGCCCCATGGGGCTGGAGGAACTGACCACGACCAAATTTATCGTCTATGGAGAGGGGCAAATTCGAACGTTATAATTAAATGGGTTTGAGGCTAAACGCCCTACTATCCTGAAAAGGAGAACGGAACATTAAAGGAAAGAGCAAGGGGAAGAAGGTAGGACTCTTCGGAGGCACCTTCAATCCCATCCACTTGGGCCATCTCAGGGGAGCGGAGGAGATTCGGGAGGGGTTCGGTCTGGACGAGGTCATCTTCATTCCCTCGGCCAACCCCCCCCATAAACCCCCCGAGGAGATCCTCGATGCCAGGCACCGAGTCGAAATGGTGAGACTGGCGATCTCCTCCAATCCATTCTTCTCCCTCTCGGAGATAGAACTAAAAAGGCCAGGGAAATCCTACACCATCGATACCCTCCGCCATTTTTGTGGAGAAGGCTCCGATGACCATTACTTCATCATGGGCGGGGAGGCCTTCGGGGAGATTGAAACCTGGAAGGATTACAAGGAGTTATTTGTCCTCTCCCATTTCATCGTGATGCTCCGGCACGGATGCGAAGCATCACCCGACGTCTCTGCCCTGCCCGAAACGCTGAGGTCCGAGTTTCGATACGATCTCGAGCTAAAGGCGTGGGTCCATCCTTCGGGGAAGCGCCTCTACTTTCGGGAGATCTCTTTCCTCGATATCTCTTCGACCAAGGTAAGGGAGTTGATCGAACGGGGAGCCTCGGTGAGGTACCTCATCCCACCCGAGGCAGAGGCCTATCTCCGGAAACACGCCCTGTACCGAAAGGAGGGATGAGAGCGAAGCCCCCCTTTAGGCGCTTCTTTTTTCTGTTGTCATCCCATTTATTTCTGTTATAATGCTACATCCATCATCACCTTGACCGGAGGATATGGCGACCGATTCGAAAACCAAGTTGCAACTTTGCCTCAAGGCAGCGATTGAAAAGAAGGCCCTCGATCCGGTCATCCTGGAAATGAAGAAAGTTTCGACGGTGACCGATTATTTCCTCATCATGACCGGGAAATCGGATCGCCAGGTTCAGGCCATCGCCCGGGCGATCGAGGAGACCCTCGAACAGAAAGGCATTCGACCTCTCGGCCTCGAAGGGGCCCTTCACGGGAAATGGATCCTGATGGACTACAACGACGTGGTGGTTCATATCTTCCTGGAACCGGTCCGAAAATTCTATGACTTAGAAGGGATGTGGGAAGATGCCGCCCGCATCGAGCTGAACCTGGGAGCGAAGCTTGCCTAACTTGCCTAAGAAGAAATGGGCCTCCAAGGAGACAAGATCTGAGAAATCCGGAAAGGAAAAGAAAGAGAAAGGGGGTGCCGAAAAGAGAAAGGCAAACCCGGGGATGAAAGCGGTTGAGAAGGTGGTAAGAGGAGACATGGACGAAAAAGAAAAGATGGAAAAGTTGGATCAAAAGACCATGGCGCGCCTCAAAAAACTACTGCTCAAAGAGAGGGAGCAGATCGTGGGAGAGGTGAAACAGACCTATACCTCCTCCCAGGAGATGGGCCAAGATGGGATTCAGGATATCGGGGACGAAGCGGCCAACATCTATAACAAACAGATCCTCCTCAGCCTGAACGAGAACGAACGGATGAGGCTTCAAGAGGTGGACGAGGCTCTCGACCGAATGGCCAGTGGCACCTATGGCATCTGTGAGGAGTGCGGGGAGCCGATCAGCCTGAGGAGGCTCGAGATCCGGCCCTGGGCCAAGTATTGTGTCGCCTGTCTCTCCAAAATGGAAAAGGGGTTGATTTAGTTTCATGCTGACAAAATTGCTCATTCTGACGATCTTAGGGCTCGTCTCGGTCTTCTGCTGGCTCTCCCTGACCAATCCCCTCGACGTGGAATTCCAATGTTTCGGGAGGACCTTCCAAACGGATCTCTCCACGCTGATGATCAGCTCCTTCGTCCTGGGAGGGCTGCTCGTCTTCATCGCCATTCTGGCCCGGGATGCCAAGCGGGCCCTTGAAAATTATCGTCAGGCGAGGCGGAGGCGGAAGGAGCAGGCGATCAAAGAAGAACTCAATAAGGGCATGGAGGACCTCTTACGCGGTCACCTGGGCAAGGCCAAGGCCCATTTTATCGAAGTGCTAAAGGAAGACCCCTTTCAGAAGGATCTTTACCAGAGGTTGGCCGAGATCTCCGTGAGGGAGTCGGATGATCCAGAGGCCCTGCGCTGGCTCGAGCGAGGTCAGTGGATCGATCCCAAGAATGTGGAGATTCTGATCCAACAGGCCGAGATCTATCATCGGATCGGCCGGGCGGACGAAGCGATTCGGGCCTTGCAACGGGCCGTCCGCCTCGATGAGGCCAACCTCCGGGCCTTCAAAAGGCTTCGGGAGATCTACCGGGAAAGGAAACAATGGGGGGATGCGATTCGAACCCAGAAATCGATCTTGAAGTTGGTGAAAGGAAAAGAGGCGGAAGAAGAGGAGTTCCATTTCTACCTGGGACTGAAGTATGAGTATGCGGAGGACCTGTTGAAGCAGGGGGAAGAGGGGCTCCCGGAGGCCCTCAAGGTGGCCAAGGAGATCGTTCGAGAGGAGAGGACCTTTGAGCCCGGGTTCGTCCTGTTGGGGGAGATCTATCTCCGGATGGGCAAATGGGCCTCCGCGGGAAAGGTCTGGGGGAAGAGCTTCCGTCGTTTCCGATCGATCATCTTTCTTCTGCGATTGGAAGACCTCTATCTCAACCGGGAAGACCCCGGATCCCTTCTCCGGATCTATCAGAGGGCCCTGAAGGAAAACCCGGACAACTGGATGCTCGCCTTCTTCTATGCCAAGCTCTGTCTGCGGCTGGAAATGCTGGATGAGGCCCTTGAAGAGATTCAGGCCATCGGCCTGAGACAGAGGGACTTTCCGGCCCTCCATAGGCTCCTGGCGGAGATCTATCTCCACAAAAAGGACTTCAGCCGGGCGGCCCAGGAGTTTGAAAAGACCTTCGAACTGAGCGGAACCTCCTATCTTCCCTTTGTCTGCAAAGTGTGCCACAGGGAATCCCCAAACTGGGTCGCCTTCTGTCCCCAGTGCCAACGGTGGTCCACCTATACCGTTAAAGAGGTAGAAAAGGCAACCTCTCCCCTGCCCCCTCCCCGGCCCTTCTCCCAGGAGGCTTTCATCTCGCTCGAAGAAAGATAGAAGGGTTCACCCCCCAGGCGGAAAGGGATGCTCAACCTGCCCAAGAGGCTCCTCCAGTTTCTCCTCCCCTCCCAGTGCGTCGTTTGCGAACGATTCCTGGAGGTCGAACAGGAAGGTTTCTGTCCGGAGTGTTTCTCGCAGATCCGGTGGATCGGCCCACCCTTTTGTACGTGCTGTGGCATGCCTTTCCCCTCGGAGGAGATCGAGTCCCATCTCTGCGGTCCTTGTTTGACGGAAAAAAAGTATTTTACAATGGCAAGGGCCTCGGGCAGTTATGAGGGGCCTCTCCGGGAGGCGATTCATCGATGGAAGTATGAAGGCAGGGATAATCTCACCCCCTTCCTGGGAGAGATTTTGGTCGGGACGTTTCATCGCTACTGGGACGTCTCCTCTTTCGACCTTCTCCTCCCCGTTCCCCTCCATCCCAAACGATTGAGGGAGCGAGGGTTCAATCAGGCCCTTCTTCTGGCCAAGCATTTGCACCGGAGAACCCGGATCCCTTATAAGAAGGGGCTTCTGAGGAAGCGGATCGCCACCCCTCCCCAGATCCAGCTGAGCGGCAAGGAGCGGGAGAAGGCCGTCAAGGGTTCTTTCGTCATCCGCGACGAGGAAGCCATTGAAGGAAGGAGGATCCTCCTCATCGACGATGTCTATACGACCGGGGCGACGGTGAACGAGTGTTCAAAACTACTGAGAAGGGGGGGCGCCGAGCGGGTCGACGTGCTCACCCTGGCTCATGCCCTGAAACGTTCTTGATCGCGAGGCTCTGAATGGCGATCTCTCATCGCCGAAAATTTTTGATTGGGTTATCGATTCCCATCCTTTTCGTCGGCCTTTTTCTGGCCTTGGGCCTCCCCTACCTTCTTCGGCCCGAGTATTACCGGCACAGCTTCCAGAAGCTCCTGACCGATCATATCGGAAGAGAGGTGACCTTTGGGAGGGCCACCATCGGTTTTTGGGGCGGCCTTGGGATCGCCTTGGACGATTTCCGGATTCGAGACCGTTCGAAATCCTACGATCTCCTCCAGGCCCAACGGTTGATCGTAACGGCCAAAACCCTTCCCCTTCTGCTCAGACGAGAGTTGAGGTGGAAGCGGTTGACCCTCGAAAAACCGGTCGGTCGGTTTCACCGGGATCGCACCGGAAGGCTCAATTTCCTCGACGCCCCTTCCGAGGGAGAGACCCTGAGATCGACTCCTCTCAAGATGGTTGAAACCTTTGCCACCCTCTTCGGCGGGACCCTCACCCTCCGGTCCGGAGAGTTCTCCTTTAACGACGAATCCTTCGAAGATGGGCCTTTTCTCATCGTGATCAGGAACCTCGATTTACGCCTCTCGAAGATCGCCAGGGATAAACCTTTTCCTTTTCGTGTGACAGGGGAGGTGCTCCATGGCCCGAGAAAGGGGACCTTCTCCCTCTCCGGTACAATGGAGGGGTTGCCGGAAGACTTCGACCTCCTAAGGGGGAAAGTGAGGGCCGAGGGGGAATTGAAGGGAATCGAGGTCTCTCACTTTTGGCCTTATCTCAAAAGACTCCTTCCGATGAAGAGGATTGCAGGGGTCCTCGATCTCAAGGCCAAATATCAGGGCTCTCTCTCCGGGCCCTTCATCGCCTCGGCCAAGCTCCAACTCAGAGAGGTCACCTACGATCATCCGCAGGCGTTCGCCTACGTCTTCCACCCCAAATGGATCCAGCTCGAGGTGAACGGGAAATACGACAATCGAACATTGGAGATCCCGGCCTTGTCGATCGAACTTCCCGAGATCAAATTGAGGGCAAAAGGAAGGATCTATGGAGTGGGGACGAAGGAGATGGGGATGGAGGCCATGGCCTCGAGCAACGTTTTCGACCTTGCAGAGGGGAGGAGGTTCATTCCCTTCCGAATCATCACCCCGAAGGTCTCCGACCCCCTATTCCGGGCGGAAGGCAGCGGCCAGGTCCAGATCCTCTCCGTTAGGGTTTCGGGAAAGATCCCCGAGATCGATCACTGCGATGAGCCGAAAAACGCCCATGTGCTCTCGGTGGAAATGAAGGTCCACAACGCCCGGCTGAAACTCCCCTGGAACCTCCCTCCTCTCGAAGAGCTCAAGGGGCACCTCCTGTTTAAACAGGGTCATCTCCATCTGAAGGAGGTGGCAGGAAGGGTCTTTCATTCGAAGATCGAGCAGGCCGAAGGGATATTCTACGAGCTTTTACAGGTTCCCACCCTTGAGGTGAGGGGCCAGGGTCAATTTCAGATGGCCGACCTCCCTGCCCTGTTACAAACCGAGGTGTTCGCGGAGGATCGGGAGACGAGCGATCTTCTTGGGTCCCTTTCCTCCCTTTCTGGCACGGCCAACTATCAGCTCCAAGTCCGTGGGAGGCTCAAATCTCCTCTCAAATTTAAGCATCAAGGGAGCTACCACCTCTTCAGGGTGCGCCTCGTCCACCCTCAAATCCCCTTTCCCCTCTCGATCGGAGAAGGGAAGGTAGGCCTCTCCAATGAAGAGGTCGAATGGTCGGAAGTAAAAATGGACGTCGGGACCTCTTCTCTCCTCCTCCACGGCTCGATCAAGAGGGGAGGCCCTTTTGAAGTGTCGGTCAGAGGAAAGATCGATCTGCCTCACCTCCATTCCCTGATCCGATCTCCGCTCTTTCCACAGCAAGTCCGTCTGAAGGCCGAGGAGATTCAAGCCCTTTCGGGGTCGGGACAGGCAAGCTTCAGGGGAGGAAGGCCGGCCCCTCTTCAGCCGTTTTCCTATGAGTTTCATTTCGCACCGAAGGAGGCCACCCTTCTTTTCAAGGGGGCGACCCAACCGATCCACCTTCGGGAAGGCACCTTCTCTCTCTCTAACGCGGGGGCCACCTGTTCGAAATTAAAAATCCAGTTTTTGAACTCCACGCTGCTCCTGGACGGAACGGTGAGAGAAAACGGGCTGAACCTCACGGCCTCCGGTTCGATCCATCTCAAAAACATCTCGGATCTGGCCAAGATGACCCTCATCCCCAAACCGCTCCGGACCCTGCTCGATGAGGTGAAGGAACCTCAGGGAAACGCAGAGCTCCGTCTGCACTGCCAGGGCAGGATGGAGCAGGGGATGGACCTCCTCAAAGAGGGTGAGATCGTGCTGAAGGGCGTCTCCTTCGGCCACAGGGCGCTTCCCGTTCCCCTCTCTTGGATGGAAGGAAAGGTCCTCTTCTCTTCGCAACAGATTCGACTGGAGGGGATGAGGGGAAAGCTGGGCGATTCTCCGGTTCACCTTTCTCTCGGCATCTCCCGGCTGATGGAAGGGGCAGGAGAGACCGGTTCGACCCTGGGTAGACGGGTCCAGATCCATCTTGCGTCTTCCCAGCTCCATCTCGACCCCATCTTCCCCGAAAGGGAGGACCGAACCCCCCTGTCGTTCGAGAAGGTAAAAGAATGGCTTTCCCGCTTGATTCTTGAAGGCAGGGTGGAGATTGAAAAAGGTAGATACAGGGGAGTCGTCTTTCAAGACCTGAAGTTTGAGATGAAGACGGTCAATGGCCGTTTAACCATCCGGCCTTTCGAGATCAAGGCGAACGGGGGCATGCTCTGGGGCGAGGCCTGGGTCCAACCCTCAAGGGGAGGGATTCAATTCGAGATGAGACCCCGTCTCTCCTACATGGAGGCGCCCCCCCTTCTCCACACCCTTCTCAAAAAGGTCGAAGGAGAGAAGGTGCCGGTGACAGGAAGGCTCTCCATCGATCAGGTCCTGCTGGCTGGAGAGGGCGGAAATTTTCAAGAGATAAAGGAGTCTCTGCAGGGAAGGCTCCGTTTCGAATTGGAGAACGGGGTGATCGAGAGGGCGAACATCCTTTCCAAGATCTTCTCCCTCCTCAACGTCTCCCAGCTCTTCAAAGGGAGGCTTCCCGATCTGAAGACGAGGGGGCTTCCATACCATCGGATCACGGCAACCTTCAAGGTGAAGGAAGGGGTGGCCTTTACCGAAGATTTTCTGGTCGATAGCGATGCGATGAGGATTACGGCCATAGGAAAGGTGGATTTCGGAAAGAACCGGATCGATGCGAAAGTGGGGATTCATCCTCTGGGCACCGTCGATACCATCCTCAGCCACATCCCGATCGCAGGGTATATCCTCACAGGAAAGGATCGGGCCTTCCTCTCCTATTTCTATGAGGTGAAAGGGGATCTCGATGATCCCGTCATCGAGGCCATCCCCTTCAAGATGATCGGAGAAGGAGTGGTGGGCCTCTTCAAACGCCTCCTCGAAACTCCCCTGAGGCCTTTTCTTGGGAATAACAGCGATAAAAAATGAACAAATGTTTTTTTTCACAAGGGCTCCTTTCCCTTGACAAATAACAAGATGTTGTTGTAGTCATTATTGGTCACACTAAATATAGCCTATTCCTGACCCTCTTACCGACCAATCCTGAATTTCAAGGTGGACTGAAAGATGGCAGAGATCATCGAGATGAGAGAGGAACGTAGAGAGCTCAGAGGCGAGTTAGACACCACGGACATGGCCCTCTTCGTCCGGACTTCCGAAGAGTCGATGCACGACTGGAATCGGCAGAGGATTGTCGATGCCCTCCTCAGGGAGACCTATATCGACAGCGATACGGCCAGGGAGATCGCCCGGGAGGTGGAGGACCTCATCTTCACCTCCAAGATCAAGATGATCACCGCTCCCTTGATCCGAGAGCTCGTCAACACCAAACTGATCGAACGAGGTCTCGAGGGTGCGAGGAAGATGCATACACGTCTCGGAATGCCCCTTTACGATGTGGACCAGCTCATTCTCCACCCTAACAAGGAGAATGCCAATGTCCCTCACGGTCCTGAGGCGACCAACCTCACCCTCGCCGAGAGGATTAAAAAGGAGTATGCCCTGCTTTCGGTCTTCTCCCAGGAGACGGCCGATGCCCACATGCGGGGGGACATCCATCTGCACGACCTCGGCTTTGTGGATCGTCCTTATTGTAGCGGTCAATCCCTCGAATATATTAAGCGTTTCGGCCTGAGCCTGCCCAATTCCATTGCCATGGCCAAGCCTGCCAAACATCCGGAGGTGCTTCTGGCCCACATGGTGAAGTTCGCCGCTGGGCTTCAGAGCAACTTCGCAGGGGCGATCGGATGGGATGCCGTCAATCTCTTCTTCGCCCCTTATCTGGTCGGGATGTCGGATCGGGACCTGGAGCAGTTGGCCCAGATGTTGATTTTCGAATTCTCCCAGCAGGCCGTGGCCCGGGGGGGACAGGCCATCTTCACGGATATCAATCTTTACTGGGAGGTGCCCAAACACTTCGAGGATGTCCCTGCCATCGGACCCGGGGGGGCCTATACCGGCAAGAACTACGGCGACTATCTGAAGGAATCCCAGCGGTTTGTCTGGGCCCTTTTCAATGTCTTTATGGACGGGGATGGCTCTGGGAGGCCCTTCTTCTTCCCGAAACCCCTCGTCCACATCACGGAGAAATTCTTCCAGACGCCTGGTCACATGGACTTTCTCCACCATATCTGCGAGGTGGCCACAGAAAAGGGAAACACCTATTTTGTCTTCGACCGGGGGGAGACGGCGAAGATCTCCGAGTGCTGCCGCCTCAGCTTCAAGCTCGAACAGTCCGATCTCCAGGAGGCCAGAGAGCCTTGGAAGATGCGTTATTGCGCCCTTCAGAATGTGACGCTTAACCTGCCCAGGGTGGCCTATCTTGCCAAGGGAGAGGACACCCGCCTCTTCTCCAAATTGACCGAATTTGTCGAGATCGCGGTCAAGGCCCATCTGGAGAAGAAGGCCTTCATCGAAAAACTTCTCTCCCTCGGCGAAAAGGGCCCGCTCGCCCTCCTCGCCATGAATCGGGATGGCTCTCCCTATCTGCGGATGCACCGGGCCAGTTTTCTCATCGGGATGGTCGGCCTCAACGAGCTCGTCCAGATCCATACCGGCCAGGAGATGCACCAGTCCCGTCAGGCCTTCAAGTTCGGGTTGAAGGTGATCGCCCACATGAAATTGCTGGTTGATAAGTTGAGCCAGCGTCACGGAATGCATTTCGTTCTCGAACAGACCCCTGCGGAATCGACCGCCTACCGCTTTGCCAAGCTTGACCTGAGGTACCATTCGCCCCTTTCGGGCCGCATCGTCAAAGGCGACCTTTCGAGAGGAGAGGTTTATTATACCAATTCAACCCATCTGAACGTCTCCGCAGTCCTCAATCCCATTGAGCGGGTGCGACAGGAAGGCCTCTTTCATCCTCTGATCGAGGCCGGAGCCCTCACCCATCTCTGGCTCGGCGAGGCCAGGCCCTCGAAGGAGTCGCTGGCCAACTTCGTCCTCAAGACCTTCCGGCAGACCCAGAACGACCAGATCGCCTTCTCCCCGGAGTTTACCACGTGCAATGCCTGTAACCGGACAAGCCGGGGGTTGAGGACTGCCTGCGCCTATTGCGGATCGACCGAGGTGGATGGCATCACCCGCATCACCGGTTACTTCACCAAGCTCTCCAGCTGGAACAAAGGAAAGCTCGGGGAGCTTCGAAATCGTTATCGGAACCAAGGCTTTCTCGAAACGACCCAGGAAGGGACCGCGCTGAGGGCTGGATAGGGTCCGAAGGGCTCCCCTTCCAACCCATGGAGACCATTTCCATCCCGGGAGGATCCGGGGTGAGGAGATCACACATGGAACGCGTCAAAATCTTCGTCAAGGCCAACTGTCCAAGATGTCCGGCGGCCAAGGAGATCGGGAATGCTTTGAAGAGCGAGGGCATATCGGTCGTCCATTACGACCTCGATACCATCGAAGGCTTAGCCGAAGCCTCCTTTCACAGCATCCTCGCCACGCCCTCGTTCATTGTCGAGGATGAAGAGGAGAGGGAGGTGGCAAGCTGGCGGGGTGTGGTCCCCACCCTCCATGAGTTAAAACAGCACCTCTCCGCAACCCGCCACTCCTTCCCTTAATCCGCGGACCCTGAAATCGAAATACCACCGAGGCTGCAGGGAACGTCGTCGACCCCTCGGCCCCCTGTTTGGGTTTGAGGAGGCCTGGACGTTCAACCCCGATCGGTCATGGTCGATATCAAGGGATTTTTAGAAACCTCGTTTGTGGATTGGCCGGGGAAGATCTGTTCGGTTCTCTTCCTTCCCCGGTGCAACTTCCGTTGCCCCTATTGTCACAACCATGGCTTGATCCTCCATCCCGATCGATTCGCCTCGATCCCGATCGCCGAGGTCTTCCGCCGGCTCGCTTCCTTCAAAGGGTGGATCGACGGCATCTGTCTGACCGGGGGAGAGCCGACCCTCCACCCTGATCTTCCCCTTTTGGTGCGTCAGATCAAGGAGAGGGGATGGGCGGTCAAACTCGACACCAATGGCTCCAATCCGAAGATGCTTCGAACACTGATCGAAGAGGGAGGGATCGACTTTGTGGCCATGGATGTGAAGGCACCTCTGGACCCCTTGAGTTATGGCCGCATCACCGGCCGTCGCGCTGACCTCGAGGCCATCCGGGAGTCGATCGCCCTCCTCAAAGAGAACCGGGTCGAATATCAATTCAGGATGACGGTCGTTCCTCTTTTCCATACCGAGGGAGAGGTCCGGGCCCTCGCCCAGCAACTTCGGGCCGGATCTCGCTTGATCCTGCAGAACTTCAACCCTGCCGATCCCCTGGACCCTTCTCTAAAGAGGTTGAACCCTTACGACCCTAAAACCCTGAAAGAGATGGAGCGGATGGTCCATACCTTTCTTTAAGACCGGCACCCCGAGGGGAGGAGGGGACTTTTCGAGATGGCAAGGGATCCTAAAGCGAGATATGCCGAAAGCCTCGAGAGGGCCCTCCAACACAACTACGAAAAGTTGAAGGAGATGGTGGACGATTTTAAAGGGCTCTGCATGGTCGTCACCCCTGAGCGGGTGCCCCCCCAGGATATCATCACTAATATCCGAAAGCTCTATAAAGAGATCCGTGACCGCTTGGCTGAGATCAGGGCGATTCAGCAGGTCCTCCAAGGAAAATACAGGCAGTACTACCGACGGGACGGACTTCGGGACAAATCGCTCGCCGAGATCGGATTTCTGACCAAAAATCTCTATTCGAAGTTCGAATTCATCCTCCATCAGAAACAGGCCTTGGAGCGCCAAAAAGAGGAGGCTCAAACAGAAGGCAAGCCCTTCCCATCCCTCTGGTTTCGCCTCAGAGACCATCAGGTCACCTTCATCAGGAATCTGAGGCTCCTCAACGAGTTCACGTACGAAGATCCTTCGAACCAAGGCATCCCTGAGAGACGGGCGGTCCAACCCGAAAAAGGAGGACAACTGACCCTTTTCACGTTCAAGGGCGATCCTGAGATCATCCATCGGATCCACACCACTCTCACGTTGAGGGAGCACGATATCCTCGAACGGTATGCCCCGGACGAACTTCGGGGGCTGCTCCTCCATCTCCGGTCGGTGGATCCCGTCGAGCTTCAGAGGATCTTTCAAAGGATGCTCGAAAAAACGGGGGCCTTCGGACTTAAAGTCCTCCTCATCCCGATCCGCTCCGACAAGGAGCTCGAGAGGGACCTCCTCCGAAGGATCCAGAGGACCCTCGAGGCGATGGAGGAGGGAGGGGTTTTTATGCTGGAATGACCCCCCTTATCCCCTTTTGACCTTGAAAGGCGTGGGCGCCCCTTTCTTCAAAGCCTCCCTGGGAGGTTTGACAGCTTCGATATAACTCGTTATAAAAGGACCGAAGCACGCGACCAAGGGCCTGCTACAAGACATCGTTCCTCAAGCGGCCACTTCTCATGAGGTTCCCCCGCGACCTCTCGAAAGGGGAAGGCGCGGGGCTCCTTCGACCTTCAGAGCCCTCTTGGAATCTGCCCCGCCAGAGGGGGCAGGAAGTTCTTCGAACATGGATCAGAACCTGAAACAGTTCTATTTCCTCAGTGATTTCCTGAACCGGAAGGCCTATGACCCATCCGGGAAAAGGGTGGGGAAGGTCTATGATCTCGTGGCCGAGAGGGTGGAACCCTATCCGATGATCCTCGGCCTGGTGATCCGGACCACCGGGAAGAGAAAGGCCGTTCTCCTCTGGGAGAAGATCCTTCAGATCGAACCTCGGATCGTCCTCTCCGAAGAGGACCTTCTCGAACTTTCCGAATTTCTGGCCTCGAGAGATGTGGTCCTCCTTCGAGAAGAGGTGATCGACAAGCAGATCGTCGATACCTACGGGGCCAAGGTCGTCCGGGTCAACGATCTCCATCTCCTCAGGGTGGACTCGAAATTACGGCTGGTCCACGTCGATGTGGGGTTCCGGGGGTTGATGAGGAGGGTCGGATGGGAGAGGGCGACCGATTGGGTTCTCGATCTTCTATTCTCTTACAGACTGCCCAATCAATTCATCTCGTGGAAATATGTCCAACTCCTCTCCGGCTCCGACCTGCTCCACCTCAGCGTCTCCCAGAAGAAACTCTCCCACCTCCATCCGGCCGACTTAGCCGACATCATCGAGGATCTGAGCAGTCGAGAACGCTCCGCCATCTTCCACGCCCTCGATCCGGAGACGGCTGCCGAGACCCTTGAAGAGATCGATCCAAAGATCCAAAAGGCCTTGATCGAGACGATCCCTTTGGAGAAGGCCTCGGATATCGTGGAAGAGATGTCCCCCAGCAATGCGGCCGATCTCCTGGGGGACCTGCCGGAGGAAAGAGCCGAGGAGATCTTAGAGGGGATGGAGCAGGAGAAGGCCGAGGACGTGAGAGAGCTCTTGACCCACCCTGAGGAATCTGCTGGAGGGCTGATGACGACGGCCTATCTCAGCCTCTCCCCGGACATCACCGTGGAGGCCGCCATGGCCCGTCTTAAGGCTGAAGCGCCTCACCTGGACATCATCGATTATATCTACGTGGTGGACGAGGAGAGGGTCTTGCAGGGCGTGATCAGCATCCGGGACCTCCTCACGGCCCAGCCCCACCAGCTTTTGTCCGAGATTCAGACGCCGAGGGTGGTCAGCGTCAAGTTAGACGCGGACCAGAACGAGGTGATCGATGCCTTTGCCAAGTATGGGTTCAGGGCCCTTCCGGTCTTAGACGAAGAGAACCGGTTAAGGGGGGTCATCGGTTTTCGAAGCGTCCTCGATGTGCTGGCCCCCGATGCCGGTTAGCTCCACAGAACCTTTGACGTCTTTCCTCACTCCTGCCCTCAATCGCCCGATTCCGACCGCTCCGCTTTCGGAATTTTGGAGAGGGGGGGAGGGGGTGATCCCAAAGGTAAGGAACCATGTCCGAAACCCTCCGTTGGATCTCCAGTTCCAAACGGTCCCTTTGGAGAACCGTCGGGCTCTTCTTCATCCTGATGGGCCCGGGCATCATCACCTCCAACGTCGACAATGACGCGGGTGGGATCACCACCTACTCCCTGGCCGGCGCCCAGTTCGGCCTTAAACTCATCTGGTCTCTGGTCCCCATCATGATCGTCTTGATCGTCATCCAGGAGATGTGCGCGAGGATGGGGGTCGTCACGGGCAAAGGGCTTTCAGACCTGATCCGCGAGAAATTCGGGGCCAAGATCACCTTCTATTTGATGATCGCCATGTTTCTGACCAACATGGGCAACGCCATCTCCAATTTTGCGGGAGTCGCTGCCGGGATGGAGATTTTCGGAGTTTCCAAAATGGTCTCCGTCCCTCTGAGCGCCTTTCTGGTCTGGTGGATGGTGGTCAAGGGGACCTATAAATCGGTGGAGAAGGCCTTCCTCGTCGCCTGCGTCTTCTATGTCGCCTATATTATTACGGGAATCATCGTCAAGCCTGACTGGGATCGGGTGATCGATCAATTCCTGAATCCCCGGCTGGACCTCCGGCCTGAAGAGATGACCATGGTGATCGGCCTGGTGGGCACGACGATCGCTCCCTGGATGCAATTCTATCTTCAGGCCTCGATCGTGGAAAAAGGGATCAAAGTCGAAGAGTATAAATTCGCCCGCTTCGACGTCATCATGGGGTCGGTCGTCGTCCATATCGTAGCCTTTTTCATTATCCTCGTCTGTGCGGAGACCCTCTTTAAACACGGCATTCATATCGAAACGGCGAAGGACGCAGCCCTTTCCCTTAAACCTTTGGCCGGAAAATACTGCACCTACCTCTTCGCCTTTGGCTTGGTCAACGCCTCTCTCTTCGCGGCCTCCATCCTCCCCCTGTCGACGACCTATCTCATCTGTGAGGGCCTGGGCTGGGAGGTCGGGCTCGACAAAAAATTTATGGAGGCACCCCAGTTTTATGGGATCTATACCCTGATCATCCTCTTGGGTGCCGGGATCATCCTCTACCCCGACATCCCCCTCATCCCCATCATGTACTTCTCCCAAGTGGTCAATGGGATTGTCCTCCCTTTCATCCTGATCTTTATTCTCCTTCTGGTCAATGATAAGAAACTGATGATGGAACACACCAATGGTCCCATCTTCAACTGCATCGCCTGGACCACCGCCATCCTTTTGATCCTTTTCACGCTCACCCTCTTCGTCCTCATGGTCTGAGGGGAGGCCTCCCCCGGAAATTTCGATTAAAATCCGTTTAGGCTTTGCCCCTACCTCATTGACAAAAGGGAGAGAACTGGGTAGGATTGTCCCATCATGTCCCTGCCCCGGGGCCGGCGATTTTGCATCAGGACGGGTGCCGAAGAGAATCTCAAGGGGGAGGCTACATGGGGTCCAAGAGGATTTTGGTGGTAGATGATGATGAGGTCATCCGAAGGCTGTTACGGACCTACCTGACCCAATCGGGATATGAGGTGACGGAGGCCGAAGACGGTCAGAAGGCCCTCGAGAGACTCGGACAGGAGAGGTTCGATCTTCTCATCTGCGATGTCATGATGCCCCATAAAGATGGTTGGGAGGTGGTCAGGGAGGTGAGATCGAGGCCGGAGTTGAGCGAGCTACCCATCATCATGCTCACGGCAAAAGGGGATGACTCCGATATGTTCAAAGGATATGAGTTGGGAGCCAATTACTATATGACCAAACCCTTCACAAAGGCCCAGCTCCTGTATGGGTTGAAACTGATGTTCGAAGAAACCCCATAGCGAGCAGGGGCGAACCATCATCTACCTTTTTTTTCCATAAGTTATATGACGATCCCCTCCTCTTTACACTGGCCGAATTAAATCTTATAATGGGCCTTGATGGAAAGCTTCAAAAATCCTATACTTAGATCTCAGGCGCCTGTAGCTCAGCTGGATAGAGCTACGGACTTCTAATCCGTGGGTCGGGGGTTCGAATCCCTCCAGGCGCGCCAGATCCCGAGGGGGGAGGGCCGACCCGGGGTTTGGCCATTACGGGTTTGGGTTTTGTGCTTTGGAGTTCGTGGGATAGATATAAGACGGTGAGTGTAGCTCAGTCGGATAGAGCACTGGGTTGTGGCCCCAGCGGTCGAGGGTTCGAGTCCCTTCACTCACCCCAAAAAGCGCCCGTAGCTCAGTTGGATAGAGCGTCGGACTTCGAATCCGCAGGCCGTCCGTTCGAGTCGGACCGGGCGCGCCAGGACATCCGAGAGGTCTCATCGAAAGGGTGAGCCGTTAGCTCAATCGGTAGAGCAACTGACTCTTAATCAGTAGGTTGCAGGTTCGATTCCTGCACGGCTCACCAAATTCTCTGCCGGGGTGGCGAAATGGGCATACGCGCGAGACTTAGGATCTCGTGGTCGAAAGACTGTGCGGGTTCAAATCCCGCCCTCGGCACCAAGGTCATGAGGCCATGATCTCCGGCGGGGCAAAAAGCGAGGGAGAGGCCAATTCTTCATGAACGTCACGGTCGAAGAGATCAACTCCGTCAAGAAGAAGATCAACGTCGAGATCCCGGACGAAAGGGTGGCCCAGGAGATGGAGGCCATCTATCGGGAGCTTGGAAAACAGGCCAGGATCAAGGGATTCCGGCCGGGGAAGGTTCCCAGGGCCATCTTGGAGAGGTATTTTAAAGATTATATCAAGTCCGAGGTGATCCAGAAACTGATCCAGGAGACCTATTCGGTAGCGCTCTCCGAAAAGGGACTCCAACCCGTCTCGCCCCCGGTGTTCGATCCCGGGGATCTGGAAAAAGGAAAACCCTATACCTACTCGGCCACCGTGGAGGTCAAGCCCGAGATCCGCATCGAAGGCTATACGGGATTGAAGATCCAGGGAAGAAAGGAAGAGGTGACCGAGGAGGAGGTGGAGGAGAGGCTCAAGGGATTACAAGAACTTCACGCCCAACTGAGGACGATTTCCGAATCGAGGCCGGTCCAGGCCGGAGACCATGTCATCTTCGACTACGAGGCCCGCAGGGACGGACAACCGCTCCCAGAAGGAAGGGCGATCGACTTCACCGTCGAGGTGGGAAGCGGCCGGTTCATCCCCGCCCTTGAAGAGAAGATGATCGGGATGCGGCCCGAGGAAGAGCGAGAGATCGAGGTCTCCTTCCCCGAAGATTATGGATACAAGAAATGGGCGGGCCAGACGATCTCTTTCCGCATCAAAGTCAAGGAGATCAAAGAAAAGGTCCTCCCTCCTCTGGACGATGAATTTGCCAAGGACCTCGGGGATTACGACTCCCTGGCCGCCTTAAAGGCCCGATTGAAGGAGGAGCTCGAAAAGGAGAAGGCGGCCAAGCTCGACCGGGCGTTGAAAGACCAGTTGATCGAACACCTGCTGGAGGCGAACCGGTTTGACATCCCCGAAACCCTGGTGGAGGAGCAGGTCAAGGCCCTCCTCTCCGATACCCGCCTGCGTCTGGCGGCCCAGGGGGTCGCCTGGGATCAGCTGAACCTCTCGGAAGAGAAACTTCGGGATGATTACCGGGAGGTGGCGAAGAGGCAGGTCCGGACCTACCTGATTTTGGAAAAGATCGCCGATCAAGAGGGGATCCGGGTGACGGACGAGGATGTGGAGGAACGTCTCCGGTCCATTTCCGAGAGGACCCATCAGAAGTTCGACGTGGTGAAGCGATACTACGAATCGAATGGCCTGATCCCGGATCTTAAGGCCGGTATTCTCACCGACAAGACGCTCAATTTTCTGCTGAGCCGGGCCGAGATCTCCTGAGGGCTCAAGCGATAGATCGCCGGCGAGGAAGGGAAACGATGACGCTGATACCGATCGTCATTGAGAGGGACGGCAGGGGGGAGAGGGCGTACGATATCTACTCTCGCCTGCTGAAGGAACGGATCATCTTTGTGGGGACGCCGATCAACGACGATGTGGCCAATCTGGTGATCGCCCAGATGCTCTTCTTGGAGTCGGAAGACCCGGACAAAGATATCCACCTCTACATCAATTCCCCGGGGGGGTTGGTCACCTCTGGACTGGCCATTTATGATACCATGCAATATATCCGTCCCAAGGTGTCGACGATCTGCATGGGACAGGCTGCCAGCATGGCTGCCCTCCTCCTGGCGGCTGGAGAGAGGGGAAAACGATACGCCCTGCCCCATTCGAGGATTCTCCTCCATCAACCCATGGGAGGGTTCCAGGGACAGGCCACGGACGTGGATATTCAAGCCAAAGAGATCCTTCGACTCCGGGAGGAGCTGAATCGGATCCTCGCCAAACATACCCAACAACCCCTCGAAAAGATCAGCGCCGATACCGAACGGGATTTTTACATGAACGGGCAGCAGGCCAAGGAGTACGGGATTATCGACGAGGTGGTGGTCCAGCGTCCCGTTCGCTCCCAAGGGTAATCCGGGAGAACATCCCAGGGAGGAAGCGATGAAATCGAACAGCGGGAGCTATGGAAGCGTTTTGCACTGTTCCTTCTGTGGAAAGAGCCAGGATGAGGTGAGGAAACTCATCGCCGGCCCCACGGTCTACATCTGCGATGAATGCATCGAACTCTGCAACGAGATCATCGCGGAAGAAGCAGAAGAGCGGTTCGTCCCGGGGCGATTGACGGTCCCCAAACCGATGGAGATCAAGGCGAAACTGGACGAGTATGTGATCGGCCAAGACCATGCCAAAAAGATCCTATCGGTCGCGGTCCACAATCATTATAAGCGGATCAATTCCCGGGTCCTCTCCGGCAGCGACGTGGAGCTCCAGAAGTCGAATATCCTCCTGATCGGGCCGACGGGGTCCGGCAAGACCCTCCTGGCCCAGACCCTGGCGCGGATTCTCGATGTCCCGTTCACCATCGCCGATGCCACCTGCCTCAC
>JAOAHX010000006.1:117180-140901 GCA_026415035.1 Thermodesulfobacteriota bacterium
GAGGCCGGCTACGTGGGCGAGGATGTGGAGAACATCATCCTGAGCCTCCTTCAGGCCGCCGATTATGATATCGAACGCTGCCAGAAGGGGATCGTCTATATCGACGAGATCGACAAGATCTCGAGGAAATCGGATAGCCCCTCCATCACGCGAGATGTCTCGGGGGAAGGGGTGCAGCAGGCCCTGCTCAAGATCATCGAGGGGACGATCGCCAGTGTCCCGCCCAAAGGGGGCCGGAAGCATCCCCAGCAAGAATTCATTCAGATCAATACGACCAATATCCTCTTCATCTGCGGAGGCGCCTTCGTCGGGTTGGAGAAGATCATCGAACAACGGATCGGAGGGAAGAGCCTCGGATTCGGAGCGGACATCAAATCTCGAGAGGAGAGGGACGTCGGCGAATTGCTCAAGGAGGTTCAGCCGGAAGACCTTCTCAAATATGGCCTGATCCCCGAATTCATCGGCAGGCTCCCGGTCATCGCCACCTTGTCCAACCTGAGCCTGGAGGCATTGGTCGATATCCTGAAACGGCCCAAAAACGCCCTGGTCAAACAGTATCAGAAGCTTTTCGAGCTTGAGAATGTGAAGCTCCGCTTCACGGAAGGGGCCCTCATCTCGATTGCGAAGGAGGCCCTCAAGAGGAATTCCGGCGCTCGGGGGTTGAGAGCGATCATGGAGAACATCATGCTCGATGTCATGTACGAGATCCCGTCCCAACCCAACGTCCGGGAGTGTATCATCAGCGAAGAGGTTGTCCTCAACCACGAAAGCCCGATCCTCCTTTACGAAAAAGAGGCCGGGGCCGCATAGGCTTGACATTCCAAAGGCCTTCCATTAAAGTTTGACCAGGGGGCGGATAGCTCAGCTGGGAGAGCGTCGGCCTTACAAGCCGGAGGTCACAGGTTCAATCCCTGTTCCGCCTACCAATCGAAACGAAACGTAGGAACCGGGGGCGTAGTTCAATCGGTTAGAGCGCCGGCCTGTCACGCCGGAGGTTGCGGGTTCGATCCCCGTCGCTCCCGCCAATGTCGGAGGGGGGTGGTCCACCGGACCACCCCCCTTTGTTTAGAAGGGAGGGGTGTTGATTTGGTCTGAGAAATCCTATACATTAGGAGCGATCGCCCATCGGTGGATTTCCTAATTCTGTTCGAGGAGGAGACCCCCACATGGAGAAGAAGGAGAAACCCCTGGAGAAGATGACGGCCAAGGAGTTGAGGGAGGTGGCCCTTGGCATACCGGGCATCACCGGCGTTCACGCCATGAAGAAAGAGGAGCTTTTGGCGGCCATCCGGAAAGCCAAAGGCCTCCCCGAAGTCGAGATCAAAAGGGAGAGGAAAGTCGGCGCCAAAAAAGAGAAGGTCATCCTGAGCGCTTCTCAGTTGAAGCAGAAGGCGAAAGAGCTGAAGGCGAAAAGGGAGGAGCTGCTCCAGCAGAGGAATTTCAGGATGGCCGAGATTTTGAGGAAGCGAATCCTTCGTTTGAAAAAGAGGTCCCGAAGGGCCGCCTGACCCGCCCTACCTCCATGCCTAAAGTCTCGGTCATCATCCCCACCTACAATCGATGGCCCATGGTGAGAGAGGCGATCGATTCCGTCCTGGCCCAGGACTTCGACGATTTCGAGTTGATCGTGGTCGACGACGGCTCCTCGGACGGCACCTCCGAGGCGCTGAAGGAGTATGGGAGACGCATCAGGGTGGTGGGCCATGTCCAGAATCGGGGCGTGAGCGCGGCCAGAAACACGGGCCTTCGCCACGCCCGAGGAAAGTACATCGCATTCCTCGATTCGGACGACCTCTGGGTGAAGGGAAAGTTGAAGATCCAGGTCGCCTTCCTCGACGAAAACCCGCACTACCCTCTCTGTTATACGGATGAGATCTGGATCCGTCGGGGAAAGTGGGTCAACCCCATGAAGAAACATTCGAAATACTCCGGCTGGATCTTTGAAAAATGCCTTCCCCTCTGCATCATCAGCCCCTCCGCCGCCATGATGCGCAAAACCCTCTTCTCAACCGTGGGCCTCTTCGATGAGGCCCTTCCGGTCTGTGAGGATTATGACTTCTGGTTGAGGGTGGCGGCCCGCTATCCCATCTTTTTTATCGACAAAAAGCTGATCATCAAACGGGGGGGGCATCCGGACCAGCTCTCCCATCGCTCTTGGGGCAATGATCGCTACCGGGTCATCGCCCTGGAAAAACTTCTCTCCGAGCCCTTTCTCAAGGAGGAGGAGAGAAGGATGGTCCTCGAAGAGATGCGGAAGAAGTGTGAGATCCTCGCGAAGGGGTTCCTGAAGCGAGGGAACGAGCTTGAAGGGAGATATTACCAGGAAGTGATGAGGCGATACGGGATCCACATTTAGACCGAAGAGGCCTCCTTCGAGATCGAGGAGATGAAATCGATTCAGACCGTCCCCCTGCCGAGGATCGACCTCCGAGACGAGACCTTCTCGGTCAACTTCCGGCCTGACTTGAAGCCCCTGCGGGCATCCCTCCAGGCCGTCGGCCTGCTCCAGCCGGTTCTTCTCGTGGAGGCCGAAGGCCGTTACCGGGTGGTCTGTGGCTTTCGGAGGCTTTGGGTGTGGCGAGAGCTCGGGAGGGAAGAAGTCCTTGCACGGATGGTCGATCCCTCCCAGAGGGATGACCTTGAGTTGTTCTTTCTCTCCCTGCAGGAGAACCTCACGACCAGGGGATTTAATACGGTTGAGAAGGCCATCGCCCTTTGGAAGCTCGTCCATCACTTCAAGGTCGAACCTTCCGAGGTGATCCGGATCCATCTTCCTCTCCTCTCTCTCGAACCGAACGAGAAGATCCTGAAGACCTACCTCTCCCTCGCCGAGATGGAGGAGGAGACCCAAGGGTTTGTCCTGGAAGAGGAGGTCTCCCGTTCGAACATCCGACTCCTCAGCCAGATGCGGCCTGAGGATCGCAAGGGCCTTCTCTCCCTCCTCGTCCGATTGAAGCTCGGGGAGAACCGGCTGAGGGAACTCTTGACCCTTTTCATGGAGATCTCCAGGCGGGAAGGGGTCGAGATCGGCCAGATCCTCGGTCGGCCGGAGATCGAGGCGGTGCGTTGCGATCAGGAGCTCACCCCCCATCAAAGGACCGAGAGGCTCAAGAAGGTTCTTTGGGGCCTCCGTTACCCGAGGCTGAAGGCCCTGGAGGAGGCCTTTGAGGCGAGGCGAAAGGGACTTCGGCTGCCTGACGGGGTTTCCCTCCGTCCCTCTCCCTACTTTGAAGCCAAGGGGCTGAGGATGGAGCTCCGGTTCGAATCGCTGGGGGAATTCCGGAGGATCCTCTCGGCCTTAACGGAGCTTGCCGAGAACGATGCCTTCGGGGAGCTTATGACCTTTTGTGAAGATGTTCCCCTTTCAGATCGAACGAATCTATCTCGATGAGCAGGCGGAAGGAGACTGGGTTGCTCGAAGGGTCCTGAGCTGCCTTCCCTCTGTTCCGGTGGTGAGGATCAGGGACAAAAGGGATATCATCAAAAAGTCCCTTTCCGAGGACGATCCCATCGGCAAGGGGAAGAGGGCCCTGCTCCTGACCCGATTCTACGGAAGGCGTCTGAAACCCTGTCCTGGCACCTCAAATCATCTCTGTTGCGGCTATTACGTCATCAATGCCGTCACCAACTGTCCGATGGACTGCTCTTACTGTGTCCTCCAGGGTTATCTGAATAACCCTTTTCTCACCCTTTATACCAACTGGGATGACCTCCTGCAGGAGATCGAGGGGTATCTTTCTTCCGAGCGACAACCCCTTCCTCGCCTCGGGACCGGCGAACTTTCCGATAGTTTGGCCCTCGAGCCGATCTTCCCCATCTCCCGATATCTCGTCTCCTACTTCGCCGAAAGAGGCCACGGCTTGCTCGAATTGAAGACGAAGTCGGATCAGATCGACGCTCTCCTCGATCTCGACCACCGTGGAAGAACCGTGGTCTCCTGGTCGCTCACCCCTCCCCGGATGATCCAGGAGGAAGAGAGGGGGACCGCCTCCCTCGAACGACGTTTGGAGGCGGCCAGGAGGTGTCAGGAGGCGGGCTACCCGATCGGACTCCATTTCGATCCGATGATCGAGGAGGAGGGATGGGAGAAAGCGTACGAGATCCTGGTGTCCTATATTTTTGATCGCATCGATCCGAAAAGGGTCATCTGGATCAGCATGGGCGGGTTCCGCTATCCTCCCCGTCTCAGGGGAGTTGCGGAAGAGCGATTCCCACGTACCCGGATCTTCCTGGGCGAATCGTTTCCCGGCAAGGATGGAAAGCTCCGGTATTTAAGGCCGATCCGGGTGAAGATGTACCGTAAAATGGTGGGGTGGTTGAGAGAGGTGAGCCCCGACCTCTTCGTCTACCTCTGCATGGAGAGCCAGGAGGTTTGGCAAAAGGTATTCGGTTGGTTTCCCCTCAACGGAGCCCATCTGAATCGACTCTTCGAGGAGAGGTCAAAGAGATTGATCGGGAGGTGAATCCATGAGACTCAAAGGAAAGGTCGCGCTCATCACAGGTTCGACCCGGGGAATCGGCAAGGCCTTTGCCCTCGGTTTTGCCAGAGAAGGGGCGGACCTCGTCGTCCACGGACGTAACCTTGAAAAGGCCAAAGGGGTTGCCGAAGAGGTGAGGGGCCTCGGGGTGAACGCTTATGCCATCGCCGGGGATGTGGCCAATGGCCAGGAGGTGGCGAGGATGGTCGAGGAGGCCCACGGCCATTTCGGACGGATCGATCTCCTCGTCAACAACGCGGGGATCAATCCCTTCATCCTTCCCGCCGAAAAGATCCCGGAGGAGGGATGGGAGCAGGTGATCGATGTCAACCTGAAAGGGGTCTTTCTCTGCTGTCAGGCCGTCGGGAAAAAGATGATCGCCCAGGGGGGAGGCAAGATCATCAACATCTCCTCGGTGATCGGCTTTTTAGGAGAGCAGGGATTCCTCCCCTATGCGGTCAGCAAGGCAGGGGTCATGATGCTGACGCGGATCTTGGCCTATGAGTGGAGCCGCTATCAGATCACGGTCAATGCCCTCGCGCCCGGGATCATCGCCGCCGGGATGAACACCCCCATCCTCAACAAGGAGCCCCTGGTCTCCGGACTCACCCGCCTGATCCCCCTGAAGAGGCTCGCAAGGCCCGAGGAGGTCGTGGGGGCGGCCCTGTTCTTGGCCTCGGAAGAGTCGAGTTACATCAACGGGGCGACCCTCGTCGTTGACGGAGGCATGATGGGTTATCATCCGGTCGGGTTCATGGACCTGATCTCGGATCTGACCAAGAAGAAGGGGTAGGAGGGGGAAGACCGAATGGCGGTTGATTTTCCCTGTCCCTTTAACTAAAATAAGATTGAATGGCCGAGAAACTGGTCTGCCAGAATAAGAAGGCGCGGTTTCATTATACCATCGAGGACTCCCTTGAAGCAGGGATCTGCCTGTTGGGGCCGGAGGTCAAATCCCTCCGGGAAGGGAAGGCGAACCTCTCCGATAGCTATGCGACGATCAAAAACGGGGAGGTCTTTCTGGTCGATGCCCACATCAGTCCCTATTCCCACGGGAATCGGTTCAACCCCGACCCGAGGAGGACGAGAAAGCTCCTCCTCCATAAGCGGGAGATCAAACGCCTCATCGGGAAGGTGCAGGAAAAGGGGTTTACGCTCATCCCGCTGAGGCTCTATTTTTCGAACGGGAAGGCCAAGGTGGAACTGGCCCTCGCCAAAGGGAAGAAGCTCTTCGATAAGCGGGAGGCCATGAAGCGGAAAACGATGGAACGAGACATGGAAAGGGGGCGAAAAGGGTTCGACGGGGATCGTTGACGGCAGGGCTGCATACCGAGGTCCCATTGGCTCGTTAAACAAATGGGATTAAACATAATCGCAGCCAACTACGATTATGCCCTGGCTGCCTAAGCGCAGCCAGCGTCCCTCCTGCCTCCTCCTGTAGGGCGGGATGTGGGCGTCAAACTTACAGGATAGCTTCTCTCTGACGCTTATAGGGGAGAGGCGAAACTTCCTAAGCTCACCCTTTCGGGATCCTGCCTGTTGGGAGACCGTCAGGGGAAACTAAAACACAGGCTAAGTATGTAGAGGCTCTGTCGGAAGGTTCTCGGACGCGGGTTCGATTCCCGCCGCCTCCACCAATTCTTAAATCGACATGGAGTGCCGTGGTTTGTTGGCCGAAAAGGACCCTCCCTTTTGGCTCCCTGAAGGCCCTCCGCTCTTCCCACAGATCCGATCTCTCAATCCAATTTAAGAATACGTTTGATAAGACCCTTTGAAAAGGTTCATGGGATAGCGGTGAGGAGATGAAAGGCGAGGCACCGAAGGAATGGTTTTCCCTCTTGGAATTCTTGGCCCGAGAGAAGGGCAAGGTCTTGGTGCTCGGGGCCACGGATACCGGGAAGAGCACCCTCGTGAAATTCCTCCTCGATCATCTCTGCCGCCGGGGACTGACCATAGCCCTTGTGGATACCGATATCGGTCAGTCCTTTCTCGGACCCCCGACGACCATCGGTTTCTCCCTTTTCAAATGTCATCCCGATTGGGGTCTCGTCTTCTCCACACCGCAGCTCTTCTTCGTCGGGTCGACAACCCCGGAAGGCCATCTTCCAATCTTCTTGAAAGGGGTTGAGAAAATGGTTGGGAAGGCGGCCTCCTCGGGAGCAGATCTGGTTCTTGTCGATACGACCGGGTTTGTTTCGGGAGAGGGGGGGAGGGAGTTAAAGAAGAGGAAGATCGAGCTCGTCTCCCCTCGAGCCCTCCTGGCCCTCCAAAGAAACGCCGAGATAGAGCCGATCCTTGAGGGCTTCCAGAAGAACCCCGCGATGGAAATTTTTCGTCTTCCCGTGTCTCCCGAAATAAGGATCAGGTCCATGGAGGAGCGTCGGGCCTACCGGAATGGAAGGTTTCGGGAGTATTTTCGATCGGCCCACCCCTGTGAAATCCCTCTGGAAGGGCTTCAATTTGAGAATGAGGTGAGGGACCCGGATGGCCAAACCCTTCCCCTCGATTGGGCCCTGAAGATCAACGGACTTCTCGTGGGATTGAAAGACATCCAAGAGGAGACATTAGGGCTGGGATTAATCCGGTTCTTTTATGAAAAAGAGGCCCGATTGCGAATCCTAACCCCGCTTCAGGAGATCCACAGGATAAAAACCATCCAGCTCAGCTCACAGAAAGTCATTTTGTCGCCGGAAGAAGCTATCCCCTGAAAACCGAAAAACCGAGGCCATCGGAAAGACCGGTCTGGAAGGCCCACCGGTAGGATCAGGTTGGGCCGAGGAGGGATCAGACAGAATCCTCGCGCCTCAGGGGAGGAGGAGTTTAATCAGGATGATGAGGAGGGTCTTGAAGAGGTTGAGGAAGGGATGAAGGAGGCCCAGAAGGAGCAGACCCACGATCATGAAAAATCCATAGGGTTCGATGCGGAGGAGGAGGCGGCGGATTTCGGGAGGGGCGATTCCCATCAGGATCTTCGACCCATCCAGGGGAGGGATGGGAATGAGGTTGAGGGCAGCCAGGGTGATGTTGATGGAGGCAAGGGTGTAGGCGATCACAGCGGCCGTGCCGTAAGGGGGCAGTCCCAGAAGCCGGTGAACCAGGAGGGCCCCAAACGCCAGGAGGATATTGGCGAGGATACCGGCCGAAGAGACCAGAAGAAGGCCTTTTCGGCGATTGGGGATGTTATTGAGATTGACCGGGACGGGTTTGGCCCAGCCGAACCCTGCGAGGAAGAGCATGAGGGTCCCGATCGGGTCAAGATGTCTGAGCGGGTTGAGGCTCAACCGGCCCATCCACCTGGCGGTCGGGTCGCCCAGCCGGTTGGCCACCCAACCGTGGGCCACCTCATGGAGGACCACCGAATAGAGAAGGGGGATGAAGAGGATCAGGAACGAGACCGGATCGTTCATCAAGAGTTTCAATAACCCCATTGGGTTGTTCAGCTCCTCCCTTATCCCATTATGGCCATTCAGGGCGAAAAAAGCAAACGGACCGATTTAGCTTTCAAGATCGGCCTTTTCTCCGGCACCGAGGTTCAGGAGCCGTTCCAGCTCATGGCGCTGCTGATCGGTGAGAAGCCCAAATTTCAGGCCACAGCGTCTCGTCGTCAATCGAATGGCCAGACGCTCATATTCTGGAGGGACCGGAACTTCGAGGTTGTAGATGACCCTGCAGGGGATCTTCGCCACCCTGAGGTCTCGCAGGAGAAGGGTTAAATTCTTCTCTCCCTCTCCTTCAAGGAGATCCTCCTCGTAGATGTGCTCGAAGGCCAATCCTCCAAGACCGATATCCTTCAGTTTTCCGATCCTGGGCTCTCGGTTGTGAAGGGCGACGACTCCTTCCTCAATTTGGATGCGGGGATATCTCCTTCTTTCCATGAGGGCATCCTTTTTCGACGAAGAGAAGTGATTGGGCGGAGGTTCGGTATTGGCACCCATTCTATGCCTTGGATAAGGGGATGTCAACCCAAAAATTTTAATCGAAAGGGAGGCCCCCTTCCCTTGACTTTTGGAGAGAGGAGTGAATAGAATTTAAATTACATCGATGGACAAACAGAGGCTCGAGGGACTTTTAAGGGATGTGAGATCAGGTAGGGTCTCCGTCGAGGAGGCGGTGGTTCTGCTCAGGGGTCTTCCATTCGAAGACCTTGGCCATGCGAAAGTGGACCATCATCGGACCCTCCGCAAAGGATTCCCAGAGGTGATCTTGGGGGAGGGAAAGACCACCGAACAGATCCTCTCCATCATCAAGGAGATGAAGGAGAAGGGCCAGAACGTCCTCGTGACCCGGCTCGAAGAGAAAAAGGCCAAGGCGATCCAGAGGCGTTTTCCGAAGAGCCGGTACCATCCGTTGTCCAAAGTTCTCACCCTCCTCAGCCATCCGGTCAAGATCGAGGGAAAAGGGACCATCCTGGTCATTACCGCGGGAACGACCGACATTCCCGTGGCCGAAGAGGCGGCCCTCACGGCGGAGGCGATGGGCAACCGCGTGGAGACCCTTTATGATGTGGGCGTGGCCGGCATCCACCGGCTCCTTTCCCAGCAGCAGAGGCTTTACGAGGCAAGGGTCCTCATCGTCGTCGCGGGCATGGAAGGGGCCCTTCCCAGTGTGGTGGGGGGGTTGGTCGACAAACCTGTGATTGCGGTTCCAACCAGCATCGGTTACGGCGCAAGCTTCGGAGGGGTTGCCGCCCTTCTGGCGATGTTGAATTCATGCGCCTCCGGAGTGGCTGTGGTCAATATCAACAACGGATTCGGAGCGGGTTACCTCGCCAGTCTGATCAACCGGTTGTGAGCCTCCCTCGGCCCGAAGGAAAGAGATGAGCCCATGGGCATCAACGGTGCGATGTGGATGAGATATGTGAACGAAGCCGTTCCCCTCTTTCTTTTGGCCATCATGGGCGTGGTCCTCTATCGGGGGTTAAAGAGGAATCAGGGTTATCTTTCAGAGAAAGAGGAGCTGTTCAGGCGATATCTCCACTTCAGGGGGGATCTTCAGGTCCGGTTGAAGGTCTTCGGTGGGGACGAACAGGCCTATCAGGAACTTCTGAGAAATCTTTCGGAGAGCTGGAAAAACTTCAAAAAGGCCTACGACCAGTACCTCCTCTCCCTCTCCAGGAACACGAAGAAGGTGAGGCGTATCCTTCTGATCCTCACCCTGGGCCTCCTGACCAACAGCGGCCGACTCCTCATCGAGGCCTGCTATTTCCATGGCCTCGATTCGAGGGTGTTATACCTCGCTTTCGGCGAGCTCTCCCATTATATTTTGGTGGTCCTCAGTTTCTTGCTGTTGCGGTCCCAGACCCAACCCTTCCTCTCCCTCGGGGGGGAGCCGGTGAGGATGGATCGGGACCTCCTCTTTTATTCGAACAGTCTGTCCGAACTCGGAGAGAAAGAACGCCTATACGATGAATTTTCACCCCTTGAGGAGAGGGAGGAAGGCGATGGGCAAAAAGATTAGGATTTTGGCGGGAGGGTTGACCGTCGAGGCGGTGCTGAACGACTCCAAGACCGCCCAGGTGATCTACGATGGCCTGCCCATCGAGGCGACGGTCAACACCTGGGGGGAGGAGATCTATTTTCCAATCCCGGTGAAGGCGGGATTGGAACCGGGAGCACGGGAGGTCCTTGGGCTGGGAGAGATAGGTTACTGGCCTCCAGGCCAGGCCTTCTGCATCTTCTTTGGTCGCACGCCGGCCAGCCGGGGCGATGAGATCCGGGCGGCGAGCGCGGTTACCGTGATCGGAAGGGTTCTGGGTGATCCCAAAGCATTTCTTAAAGTGAGAGATGGCACCCCCATCCGACTGGAAAAGCTTGACCCCCAAGCCTAACTCGAAGGTGCGGGTTTCTATTCCCCACAGCCAATTCTTCCAACGTCTGGCCCCCCATTATGATCTTCTACTCGACCTTTTCACCTTTGGAGGGTATAGGACTTTTTTAAGAAAGGGGTTCGGGGTCCTGGCGCCCGAAAAGGGCGAGGCCATCCTGGATCTCTGTTCAGGGACCGGAAGGGTAGCCCATTGGATCGTTCAAGCCGTCGGGAGCAAAGGTCGGGTGATAGGCATGGACATCACCCCGCGGATGGTCGAGGTGGCCAGGGGGCGATCGAAAGGATTAAGGAATCTGTTCTTTATCGAACAGGACGTGACCCAGCCATGGCCATTTCAGGGGCCTTTTGACGGGATCTTCATCTCCTTCGGCCTTCACGAGCTTCCGGATAGGCAACGGCTGGGGGTGCTCAAGCGATCCTTTTCCTCGTTGAAAAAGGGGGGAAGGATGGTCATCGCCGATTTCAATCCCGAGCCTTGCGGCCTGGCCCGTACCCTTTTGCTCCTCTTTTTCAACCTTTTCGAGAGGAGAAATCTCAATTACTTCGGCTTCAATCTCCCCATGGCTTTAAAGGAGGCTGGTTTCGGGAGGTTCCAGATCGCTTCCTCGGCGGCGGGTCTTCTGCAGATCACCCTGGCCAGAAAGGATTAGGTCTCTTCACCGTTCCATTCAACTCAACCCGCTCCTCCTCTTCCGGGAAATCGTACAACATTGTACAATCCGAATGGAAGAAAGAAACCCTTTTAACCCATCCCCGATCCCCTACCTGTCAAATCCGATCAAGTGAAGAGAAGAGGAGGAGAAAAGTGATTGGCATCTGGATTGCAGTTAAAAAATGAAAAAAAATAATCCTGTCGAATCCGTCGAAAAGCCAAACCACGAGCAATCGTGGGACGCCTACCCGCCACAAAACGGTGGGAGGCCCCCTGCCCCAGGGAGGGCAGGCGGGGAAAGCCACGGGTCCCAGAAGAGGCCTCATATCCTCGGGGAGAGGTTGACCCCCTCTTGCCGGCGATCTTTGGGGGGAGGAAATCTGGGATGGCCGGGTTGCCGAAGCGGAGGAGGTCTCTCCGAACCCGTGGTTTACGTCGACCCCGGGTTTTTTTTATCCCTCACCAATTCGGTCGAGGGCCTTTGAAGGAAAGGAGGGATCGGGATGTCTTTCGGACCGCTGTGTCCCTATTACGATGATGCGAAGTGCCTCCTCAACAACCACCTTTGCGATCTGGACTGCGGCCAGTCTTTCCAGGGTAGAAAACTCGGAAGCGAAGGGATGAGGCCGATCAAAACGTGGTCCCAGGAAGAGTGGGAATGGGAATTGAAGAGGCGAAGGGTGAGGCCTCTTAGCGGCTATGAGCCTTGAGGTTCCTTGAAGGGCCCCTTACGCGATTGTTCCAAGAGGGCGCTTCGCGTCAGGAGTTCCCTCAATCCTCTTTTTAACTCGGGGTCTTTTAGGTTTTGAAGAAGTTCGTCGATTCGGTCGATCCTATCCTTCCGAAGCCTCCCCTTTCCCCTTCCCTGCTGATTCGAAGGGCGGGCTGCGGGGGTTGATGAAATCTTCCCGAGCCTGAAGCGAAGATCCTCGATCAGCTCCTCGCCCAGAAACTCGTTGATCTTCTTCAGAAGGGTCGGTTTGAGAAACTGGAGCTGCTGCATCCAGGTCGAATGGGAGACGGCGATGAAAAGCGTCCGATCCCGGATGGTCTGAGGCTGGGCATGTTGGGAGATCGATTCTCCTACAATCTCCTTCCACGCCCCCCAGAGGGTGTAGCGTTTCATGGGCCCGTCCAGTTCGAGCCCCTTGAGGGTCTCTTTCAGAACCAAACCGATGGGCAGGGGCTTTTTCATCGTTCCGAAGGGAGTTTCGAAGGATCGATCCTAGGAAAGAGGGGGATCGGTTTGGCCACCTTCCCTCCTGGTTTCAACCTTCCCCAGACTCCCTGCTCATCGAGGCGCTCCTCCCAGAGCGACCCTCCCAAGCCGAGCTGGCCCCACATCTTCTCACCGGTCGTGGGCATGAAAGGTGCGATGAGGAGGGAGAGGAGGCGAAGGGATTCGAGGAGATGGTAGAGGACGGTAGCCAGCCGGGGCCGATGCTTCTCCTCTTTGGCCAGTGACCAGGGCGCGGTTTCGTCCACATACTTATTCGATGCCGAGACCATCTCCCAGATGGCAACCAGTGCCTTGTTGAAGGCGAGATCGTCCATCAGTTCTGGGAGTTGGGCCACGACCCTTTTGGCCACCCCCTCCAGTCGTGCGTCGATCTCCTGAGGTTCCGAGGGGGTGGGGACGAGACCGTCAAAGTAGCGGTGGACCATGCTGAGGCTCCGGCTGAAGAGGTTCCCCAGATCGTTGGCCAGATCGCTGTTGATCCGGTGGACCATGGCGGCATGGGAGAAGTCTCCGTCCATTCCGAAGGAGACCTCCCGCATCAGAAAGTAGCGGACCGCATCGACCCCGTAGGTATCGATGAGGCGATTCGGCTCCACCACATTCTGGAGGGATTTGGACATCTTCTTTCCCTCCACGGTCCACCAGCCATGGGCGAAGACCATCTTGGGCGGTGGGAGGCCGATGGCTTTGAGCATCGTGGGCCAGTAGACGGTGTGGGTCGTCAGGATATCCTTTCCGATGAGGTGGATGGCCTCGGGCCAGAACTCGGAGAAGGGGCTATTCTCCGAACCGTATCCGAGGCCGCTGACGTAGTTGATCAAGGCATCGAACCAGACATACGTCACATAATCCCGATCGAAGGGGATCTCGATGCCCCATTTCAAGCGTTTTTTGGGCCGGGAGATGCAGAGGTCTTCCAGGGGGCTCTGGAGAAAACCCAGGATTTCATTCCTCCGTGAAGGCGGTAGGATGAACCGCTCGTGCTTCTCGATATGTTCGACGAGCCAGGACCGGTATTTGCTCATCCGAAAGAAGTAGTTCTTCTCCGACAGGGCGCTCACTTCTCGAAGACAGTCCGGACATCTTCCATCGGAAAGATCCTTCTCCGTCCAGAACCGTTCGCAGGGGACACAGTACCATCCCTCGTAGTTATCCTGGTAGATCTCCCCCCGATCATAGAGCTCCTGGAGGATCTTCTGGACGACCTTGATGTGACGCGCTTCGGTGGTGCGGATGAACTCATTGTTGGAGATGTTGAACCGCTTCCAGAGGGCCTGGAATCGTTGGACCATCTCGTCGCAGTGGACCTGCGGTTCGACGCCCCTTTCTTGAGCCGCCTTCTCGACCTTCTGGCCGTGTTCATCCGTGCCCGTGAGGAAGAAGGCGCGATAGCCCTCGAGGCGCTTGAAACGGGCCAGGATATCGGCGGCCACCGTGGTGTAGGCATGGCCGATATGGGGGACGTCGTTCACATAGTAGATGGGCGTGGTGATGTAGAATGGGCCTTTAGATCTGGGATACATGGATCGTGACCTCTCCCCCTTCTTCGAGTTGGACGGTGATCGTCTGGTTGAGCACGTTCTGTCGGATCACCTTCCCCTTGCCGTATCGGGTGGTGATCGATTTTCCCACTTTGGGGAGATCCTTTTTGAGGTCGAGATAAATCGGATATTCGTAGGCCAGACAGCACATCAGGCGTCCACAGATCCCTGAGATCTTTGCGGGGTTGAGGGCGATGTTCTGTTCTTTGGCCATCTTGACCGAGACCAGTTCGAAACGGTTCAGAAATTTAGCGCAGCAGAGTTCCCGACCACAACTCCCGAGGCCCGAGAGCATCTTGGCTTCATCCCTGACGCCGATCTGTCGCATCTCGATCCGGGTCTTGAACCGGGCTGCCAGGTCCCTCACCAGCTCCCTGAAATCGACGCGCTTCTCCGCCGTGAAGTAAAAGAGGATCTTGGAGCGATCCAACAGGACCTCCGTCTTGACCAGCTTCATGGAGAGTTGTTTTTCTCCGATCTTCTGAAGGCAGAATCGAAAGGCCTCCTCTTCCAGCCTCCGGTTTTTTTCGAACTGGTCCAGGTCTTCCGGCGTGGCCCTACGGATCACCCTTCCCGCCGGTTTTTGGCTGTTCGCCTTTTCGGAGGGGGGGGCGAGGACCGTTCCCAAGACCGGCCCTTTCTCGGTCTCCACCACGACCCTGTCGCCGACGTCGATGGGAAAATCCCCTGCCTCAAAAGCTTCGGCTCTATGGTTGGCCATTCTCACAAAGACCTCTCGACCCATCTTCTCTATCCTTCTGCCCAGGAGAGCATGAGCGTCTCGAGGGCCAGTCTCGTATTGGCGTTCGCACGGATCGCCTTCGTGGCATGATGAAGGCCTTCCATCCGTCGCAGCAGGTGAGGAAGAGTCCACCCCTCTGCGTATCGTTCGATTTCGCTGGCGAGATCGGCATGGATCAGTTTCGAAGGCTCCAGGGAGGTTTTTCTGACCATGAGATCCCTCAGGAGGGTTTTCGCCACCTCCAAGAGCAACCGCAGAGGTTCTCGCTGTCCCGGGAAGGATTCGATCCAGCCCTCCTGCTCTTCTGGGGAGAGAGACTTGGAGGCGATCCATCTCAAGAGATCCCTCCTCGGGAGGCCGGCGAGCTCTTGCCGGATCGAGAGGGCATGGCCCGGGCTTCCTTCGGAAAGCAGGGCAAGGAGATGGGCCTCCTTTGCCTCGAGGCCTTTCACTTGGATGAGCCAGTCTGCGACGAGGGGATAGGGGATCGGATGGAAGCGGACCGGCTGGCAGCGGGAGAGGATGGTGGGGAGGATCCAACGGGTGCTCGTGGCGATGAGGATGATGACGGTGTGGAGAGGAGTCTCCTCCAGGGTCTTCAGAAGTGTGTTGGACATGTGAGGGGCCATCCGGTCGGCGGCCGAAAGGATGAGGACCCTTCGCCTTCCCTCGAAGGGTCGGTAAGCCAGGCCGCTCAACATCTCCCGAACTTGCTCCACCCTCAGGGTCTGTCCTTCGGGTTCAATCAACGAGACATCGGGGTGAAGCCCATGATCGATCTTCCTGCAGGAGGGGCATCGATCGCAGCCATCCACCGCCTTTTCCCCATCGAGGCAGTTGAGGGCCTTGGCGAATTGGAGGGCCACCAGGCTCTTTCCAACCCCCTCATGTCCAACGAAGAGGTAGCTGTGGACGACCTTCTCCTGAGCGATGGCCCGCTGAAGGAAGGCAATGGCCCTTTGGTGGCCCATGATGTCTTTAAAGGACATAGGTTTTTGGCCGTGGACGCCGAATTAAACGTCCTTCGACAATCCCTTGGATTTTTTTGAAGACCTTTTCTGGCCCCACGCGGGTGTCGATCACCTTGACCCGATGGGGGTTCCTCCTTGCGATCTCGAGATACCCCTTTCTCACCCGTCGATGGAATTGGATCGACTCCTCCTCGAACCGGCCTTCCTTTTCCTTACGGGAGGTCCGGTTTCTCTTCCTGGCCCTTTTCAGACCCAGTTCGAGGGGACAATCGAGCAGAAAAGTCAGATCAGGCTCGATGCCCTGCGAGGCCAGGCGGTTGATTTTCTTAACGAGGGAGAGATTAAGCCCTCGCCCGTAACCTTGATATGCGAGAGTGGCATCGCTGAACCGATCGCAGAGGACGATCGTGCCTTTTCGGAGGAGGGGCTGGATCACCTCGACGACATGCTGGGCCCGTGCCGCTTCATAAAGGAAGAGTTCGCTGAGAGGGGACAGGTGCTTATGGGCCGGGTCGAGAAGGATCTTGCGAATCTTCTCGCTTATCGGAGGCCCTCCTGGCTCGCGCGTCACCTTACAGAGAAGTCCCTTTTGGGTCAGATACTTCCTTAAACGTTCGATCTGGGTGGTCTTTCCGGTTCCCTCCACGCCCTCAAAGGTGATGAACAATGACAAAACCGCTCCTCTCGGGAACAAATAAATATTTGAAATCTAAGCCAAAATATAAGCCAGCCCGGGGTTTCTTGTCAAGGAGCCCCGATCTCGCCAACGCCTTCTTGGATCAAGGAGATCCTTAAATCGGGCAAATGCCTCCGAATACGGATCCTTGGCCTAATCTCATCGTGTATTTGATAGATTACCAGATTACCAGTTACCAGGCCCCAATTCCTATATGCAGATTTTGAACGACCTCTCTCCCTGAGAATCCCACCGTTCAAATTTTACTGGTCAAAATTTTCCCGTGGTTGCGGTATCATGGAACTTTGTCATCCGATGCTTCTGGAGTTTGAAAACATGCGATCTTAATTTGTTGGTCAATTTTATTGGGCCAGTCTCGTTTTACCGACGAAGGTCAATTGATTGATAACAAAAGCTTCTTCAGATCTTCTCTCATGTCATTTTCCATCATGTCATCCTGTGGGTCTGGCTGTATTTCTAAAAATTTTTGAAAGATGGAATAGGTATTGCATAAGTTTCCAAATATTTTGCAAAAACTTTCAGCGAATGAGAATTCCCTACCCAGACCAATTTGGGAGATTAAAGCTATGGAGAACATAAAATTTTACGAGATAAGAGAAAGGGTTCGTAAGAAAATGGGGCTTCCGCCGATTCCTTTTCCGGTTCGGGAAAGCCGCGAAAAAGTGATATTCAAGTCCCAGGGGGTTGCCCTGGATCTCCTCCTCGATGAGCTGGAGCGGTATCTAATCGAGCATCCCGAAGAGCGGGTTCTCTACAGAGAGACCTTTTCAAGGCTTGCAGCGATGGAAGGGATTCGTCTTGGTGAAGAAGGTTTCCATGAGCTTGCCAGCCACTATTTCGAACTGGGATTGGCGCTCGATCCGGAGAATCTGTCTCTTCGGGCGAATTATGCGCTTGCGCTCCAGAGCTCGGGCAGAAAAGAAGAAGCGATGAAGCAGTATCGCCTTCTTATTCAACAGCCGCAGATCTCCGGTCAGTTTCTCGTTTTGATTCCAGCGGCTCGGCTTTTTCTCGATTCCGGCGACCCGGTTACAGCCCACCAAATTCTCAGACACTGCGCTTCCTTTATGCCGTTGGATGACGAATTTTGGGAACTATACGCTGAGGTGAGAGAGCGCTGTGGGTTAAAACCCTGGATGGCGCCCGGGCAGAAGAAACCTGGTGTTTCTGTTGCTCCGGTTCAATGCCCGGAGGCCAAGGAGAAAGAGAAAAAAAATCCAAAGAAGAATTTCTGTTCCGCCTGCGGAAAGCCAGTCAAACCTACCGATAAGTTTTGTGGGAGCTGCGGCCATGCACTGTAAAATGAAGACCTTTCTGATCGCTATGGTTTCATCGCTTTTATTTGTCCATAGTATTAACTGGCTTCATCCCTCCATGTGGGCTCATAGTGCCACAGACATGGGCCAGGTCCTTTTGGATGCCCTGCCTAAGCTTTCCGACCTCCCCGGAGGTTACGACTTCAAGCCGGAAGGCAAAGGAGGAGGATTTCATAACCATAGTGATCAATCAAGTAGTGCATCCTTTTTTTGGGTAGGTAAAAGAAACTTTAGCTGGCAAACGGAAGAAGGAAAAAGTTTCACATATCACGATTCTATCAGAATAGCGTGTTACGCCAACTACAATAGTGCGGTTCCTAAAGGGTCACCTGAAGAATTCCGGGCCCACCGCATGACATGGGGGGAAAAAGGTCATTCCATGAAACCCTATGAAGGTTTGCCCGGAGGAGTCATTGAGGAACATGAGGAGGTAGAGAAGACAGGCACTGTTCGTATATTTGTGCGGCTTTATTTCTGGAAAAGCCGTGAATGTCATGGAAACTTGTACATCCAATATGGAGTGAACAAAATTGCCTCCCACGGGATGACTCGACCCTCTTATGAGGAACGGGTCGCCGAGGCAAGAGCTTTCTGCCGCCCCCAGATAGAGCGTCTGGCCAAATTGATTTACTCTCGATTGCCCGAAGGCACTGGCAGTACAAAAGGTCTCCCGCCTGCCGACTTACCTTCGACTGTTCCAGACACACAAGTAACTCAAACAGAACCTCTTCCACCTGAAACGGTGCTGCTGGCGGTGGCGGGTGGGTCGATGGTGATGGCTCTGGGAGCCTTGATCCAGCTTCTGGGAATGGGCGGCCTTCAGAATCTCTCCGATCTTCGGGGTGTGATCGAGAATCTCTTGAGTACTTCTACGACGACCGTCGATGCCAGCGGCCCAGGATCTGACTTAAAGCCCTCTGAGGTCAAACAGGAGGTTGAGGTTATTCCGAAAATGCAGGAAACTATTCTTCCCGATCCCATTCCATCGGGTTTTGAATACAAGGGAAAGGTCTGGTATCAGCCGCCGTGGGAAAAAGGCGGCCCCTACTGGATGGATAAGAAGGATTACGACTCCATGCGGTCCATGATGCGACAGGGCAAGGTCTGGTCGGATCGCTGGGGCTGGATGGATCCCCAGGAAGGTAAGGCCATGGAATCTCAGCGCGCTGAAGCCTGGGATAAGTATAGATCGAACACAGATGAAGACATTAAGGCCATTACGAACCGGATTAAGGAATCTCAGGAGAAACTGGCTGAGATCAGAGAAAAACAGGCCGAGCTCGAAAGAATCGAGCAGCTCAGAGAGCGTCTGGCGCAACTGGAAAGACAGCGGGAGCTGGATAACTCCTTTGCAACACAACTTAGCGAGACCTGGAAGAATTACTCCGAGGGGGTGAACAGGGATTTAGATGCCCTTCCCGGAGAACTGAAGAAGATGGCCCTCGATACGGCTCGTATGGTAAGAGACACGACAGGCAAGGCAATCACGGAGTTAACGGACATCGACAATTACAGAGCCGTGGGTCAGGCCGCAGTGGAGACAGCTAAACAATTGATCCTTCATCCGGTTGATTCGGCAGTGCAGGTGGGAGATGCAGTTAAAGACGCAGCGACTTTGGCTAAGAACATGGCTGCGGGGATTGCCTCTGATCCGGTCGGTTTTGCGGAATCGATGGTCGGATTGGATAACTGGAAGAAGGTTCTCGATCCGAATGTCCCGATCGGAGAGCGCGTCTCACGGGCCTTATATGGCGCGGTAGATACCGCACTGAACTTCGCCTCCGGTGGCACGAAAGCCGCGGCTCAGAGTATGGAGGCAGGAGTAGATGCCCTCAAGGCCGTTGATCAAGCAACCGATGCGGCTAAAGCGATCAAAGGAACAGAGGCCATAGCCGATACCGCAAGACTTACTCCCAGATTGGAGGATTCAGCACGGCTGCAGGCCTGGGAAGCGGGGCGCCTTGCCGGACAGCAAAAGGCCGATCGGCTTGCAGAGGCCATTAAAAGCGGGGATGCCGGTGAAATCAAACAGGCGCTGGTGGAGTGCCAGAAGGACAAACATGCCATCCAGGCCCTCAATCGCGGGGATGATTCTCTGAAGACTGCTTATAATGAGCATATGAAAAAACTCATCACCGATGATGTGGATAAAACCGTGCGAGAGAAGATCGCTCAACGCTATGGGTTGAATCCTGAAGATGTGGAAATCGTCAAACCCACCAATCCCACTGGCAAGGTGAAGATCGGAAGCGACCTTGACTATACGGTCAGGGTTAAAGCAAAACCGGGTGAGTTCGTTGCCGATCCTGAAAGGCCCGGCCAATTCATCAAGGTAAAGGCCGGAGACACCTACATGAAGGATGTCCCGATTAAAGATGCCCGGGAGATCTACAACCGCGAACTCTACAGCAAGGTGACCGGTGAGCCGATTCCGACGGATCCAAAAAAGTTTGGAGCCTTCCAGGCACGGGCTGACCAACTGGCCCATGAGATGGATCATGTGGCCGGTCATCGGGTGGGTGCGGAGTCCTATGGCGCTTCTCAACAGGATCTGGAGGTCGTCCTCCAGAAATCGGGGGGCCGGTTTACGGATCCAAATCAGGTGGGAATGGTCGCCACCTATAAGTCCACTCACCTTTATCAGCAAGCCGAGGAAATAGCAAAGGTGAACCCGGCCAAAGCTGAGGAATTGATTGCCGAGGGAATGAGACAGACGACGAAACAGTATAAGAACCTGATTGAAACGCGGCTGGATGCGCTTCAGAGCAAAGGAATCGAAGTTGCCGTGGACCCGCGTCTGACCAAAGCGGTGGAGATTTTGAAACAGGTGGAGACCAAAGGCATGTCTCCTGCAGAAGCCGAGGCGCTATTGCGGAGTCAGCTGAACCTGTCGAAAGACGATGTGGCCAATATGCTTGGAGGCCAACTGGCCAAGCTTCACATGATAAAAGCATAGAAGAGGAGGACGAGGAAAGGAAAAACCATGTGGCCCATTTTTTTGAAGATCGTTTCCATTCTGTTTCTCATTCTGTTTGTGCTGGGTGTGGTCTTGATGCTTTTGACCTGGCGAAAGGCCAAATTCGTCAAGCCGAAATGGATCCTTTTCGGGCAGGTCGTGGCGGTGGTTGCGCTCCTCGTATTCACGGCGCTGTCCCGTAATCCCCTTGGATTCTGGGGATGGTTGCTCATCTTTCTCGTGGGGATTGGGGGTGGGTATTTTTATGGCCGCACGGTGAAGGTAAAAAGATCGGAGCAGGGAATCATGATGAACTACACGCTCCCTTATGTCATTACCTGGGCGGTCCTGCTGTTTCTCACCCAGTTTCTAACCATCAGCACGGGCCGAGTCCCTATCGTTGTGCTGGGTCTCTCCGTGCTCAACACGGGATTAAACCTGGCGATGAACGGCCAGGTGGTCAGAAATTACGTCCGTTTGAAAAATGCTGTTTCCTGAAAGAGAGAGGCTCATGAGCAATGAGAGCTTGAAAAAGTGTTCTTCATGCGGAGAGATGATGGAGGTATCCGTCGCCTTCTGCACGAATTGTGGAAACCGTTTCGAAGACAAGAGGCCGTCAACCGGAGAGGCGGGATCCTCCATCGGTTCAAAGCTTCTTGAACTGGCGAATGAGTTCCTTTCCGTGAAAGAGGTGGACCCCCAACGATTTGAATTTTCGTCACAAACGGGAGGTCAATCGCCCCTTCAGAAGGTCAAAGTCAAGTATGATGCCGTGGTTCGGCTGGAACCCGACAAGAGACACCTGGTCTTCTGGGAAAAGATGGTGGAAAGCTCTGCAGGCTTGGAGATGGGCTTTTCCCGTGAGAAGAAAAATCAAAAAGGAATCGAGGTCAACAAAACCATCCATGGCCATCTTCTCTTCGGCGGCAAATACGGGTTTGAATACGGAAAGCTGCGAGAGGTGGTGAAGGCCATTGCCGCTGAGCAGGGCTGGAAATTCAAGACCGCCCTCTTCAAACCTTAACCTCGCTTTCAACAAGCCCATCACATTTAAAACAGTTCATATTCAATCGACAGGTACAGTCTGCCGTCCCCTTTTCCTTGAGGGCAAAATGGTTTTTTGTTTATCGACATAAAAATTTTTTCTTGACAGGTGATCGATTTCTTGCTTAAATTGGCCATCCCTTTTGCCTTTGTCTTAATTCAGCAAATCAAACCATTTTGATTGATTCTTTAGAGAGGTCTGTGCGGAAGGTTTACATTCCCACTATCTTCCTCGTTCTTCCATCCCTCTTTATCAATCCTGAGCCTTCCATTGGTTCTGACCTTAGCCTTACCAAAAACCTTCAGGTAGTTCTTGAGAGGAGCAGGGGGGTGCTTGGTCGGGCAGAGGGGAGGCTTCGTTTGGGCTATTCGATACATTCTGAGCTAAGCGATCTAAAGGGGCTTCTTGAGGAGGTCCGGGCCTGTCATCTCCTGCTTCAGGAGCGTTTCAGGGCAAGGGAAGAAGAGATTAAGTCTTTTGGAGAGAAAGCCCTGAGCAGGCATCGGGTCATGGCAGAGGGGGTGAGCCAGGCCCTTCTGGAGTACATGGCTCTGGTTGAGGGGTTATCTCCGGATCGACCTCCTTCGTTGAGTAGGATTGAGCATCTTCTCACCCTTCTTCAGACGATCCTTCCTGTCAGAAAGAAGCCCATCTTTGGAACCCTTCCTTATAAACATCTTCGTTATCCTGCGAAAGAGCCTCCTGAGGGGCCATTGATCAGGCCGGCCTACGGGGGTGGGGATCGGGTTGTTAAGCCAGAAGACCTCCAAAGCACCTCTGAGGCTCCGATCACCCAAGAGATCGCTCTGCTTGCCCAGTCTCTTAACTGGAATCCGGTTTCGATCTATGAGTGGGTCAAAAATAATATCGAGACGGAGTGGTATTGGGGGATGATGAAGGGGGCGGAGGAGACCCTTCGGCAGCGGAGGGGAAACGATGCGGATCAGGCCTCGCTTCTCATTTCCTTACTTCGAGCTTCGGGCTATCCGGCCAGATATGTGAGGGGGGTGATCGAATTCTTTCCAGACCTTGAGGGGGCAAAGAACCTCTTCGGGATCGATGAACCCCATAAGATGGCCGAATACCTTCAGAAGGCGGGGATTCCCTTTAAGGTGATCATCTCGGGAGGGAGGATTACGAACCTACAGATGGAGCACATCTGGGTGGAGGTCTATGTTCCCTATGCCAACTATCGGGGAGCGATCCTGGATGAACATGGGAAGACCTGGTTAGGGCTCGATACGAGCATCAAGGTGACTGGATATTCTTACAACAGCCCCAGAGAGATTCCAGCGACGCTCTCCTTCTTAGCCCTGAGAGACCAATACCTGAGCGCTCCTCAGAATCAGACCCCTCTGGAGTACCTTAGAAGCCAGATCGGCTCTCAGCTATCGAACCTTTCCCAACCCGTAAGCTATGAGGAGTTGCTCTGGACAAGAACCCTGATCCCTGAGGTGTTAAACATCCTGCCTGCGAGCCTACAATTTCGGCAGACCAGAATCACCCATGAATACACAGAACTTCCTGAGGAGCTGAGGCACAGGGTAAGATTTATTGCCGCCCAAGGTCCCCACCAGGAGCTCTTTGACATAACCCTGGATGCTTCGAGGCTCTCGAACCAGAAGATCGTTCTCACCTATGAGCCGGAGAGCAGGGAGGATCAGGAGATCATCAACTCCTATGGGGGGCTGGACAACACGCCTGGCTACCTGATCAGGCTGAGACCGGTCTTGACCCTCAATGGAGAGAAAGTGGCCGTGGGAAGAGAGGGGCTTCCCATGGGCAGGGAGTATGAACTGATTCTTGAGCTCATCTCACCCAATGGAGTGGAGAGGATTATCAACACCCATATCACAGGAAACCTCTCAGTCATCGGAATCGTCTCTCAGAATGCCTCTCTGATCAGAAACGAGGTTGAAACAGAAAAAAACGCCGAAACCCTCCTCCATGAAGAGGCGATTCGATACATTGAGCGCTGGAATCGTGCGGAGGAGGAGCTTGCCTCGCTCTTTCGTCTGAGGCTTGCAAGGCCCATTCCTACGGTGGTCACCCTTGGAGGGGTGATCGAGGTGAGCTATCTGCTCGATACTCCCTATGGCTTTGAGTGGAAAGGGCTCTATGTGGATTCGGACTTAAGGGCGGTTGAAACGGTGACAACCCGATTTAGCCCCAACCAGAGCCAGGGACTCTTTATGGAGCTTTCCTCTCTTCAGGGATCCATCCTTGAGAACCGGCTCTTTGAGGAGGCCTTTGGGGT